>JAESTG010000109.1 GCA_016763715.1 Flavobacteriaceae bacterium | reverse complement strand
TTTTTTATCTTCAAAAGTAAAAGAGAAACTCACCCAATTTTCTTTATACGTAATCTTGGCTGGGAATTTTGTCTCTCCCAATTTAACTTCAATTTTGGGTTTGGATAATTTGCCAGTAAGATCCATTTGATATGTTTTTCCTCCAGCCGAAAGATTGTATTTCCCTCGAATGTCTTTTTGCTCCATGTCATTAATAACGTGTTTGGAGCCTTGCACCCAGTTTTCGTAAATGGTGGTTTCTTCTTCAAAAAGATCCCCAGAAGTAATTAGGAAGTTAGCATATTTACCATTTTCCAAAGTACCTATCTCATTACTCTTTCCCAACAATTGGGCAGGTACAATAGTCAACGCTTCCAACGCTCTGGTTTTGTCCAAGCCATAGGAGATTGCTTTTCTCAGGTTTGCATTAAACTCTGATACTTTTTTAAGATCATGAGTTGTCAATGAAAAGATGATTCCGTTTTTATCTAACATACTTGGATTGGTAGGCGACTGATTCCAAGCGCGCATGTCCTGTAGCGAAACATATTTTGCTTGATAAGGATTGCTAACGTCAAAGGCTGCTGGAAAATTCAAAGGAATTATATATCTAGCGTTTGTAGCTTTAATACTTTCAATAGATTCGAATTCATCGCCGCCACCTACAATCACGTAGTTTAAATTGAATTGATCAGAAATTTTATCAGCACGAAGGTCGTTGCCTTTATCACCTGCATCAATAAACGATATTAAGTTTTTATTTTCGATCATAGCTTCTAGTGAGCGATCCTTAGTAGTCGAATTCCCTTTAGAATACCAATCCATGTCAAAGTGCATTTGGCGTAATAATGCCATAGATCCCATTAAGGAGCTTGGGTATGATTGCCTACTTGCTACACCTTTCGAAAATGAAAAGAACTGCCCTGAGGTGTCATCTAAAATTCGATCTTGGTCTCCTCCATTATCATTTAAAGCAACAAGTAATCCAGTGCCTCTAGCTATACCATCCATGATGTGAGTGTTCACAACACCAAATCCTGCTTTTCGCATTTCTCCAGCTAGTTTATCGTCGTACTTAAATTTTGATATGGCATCATTCTCTGGCATGATGTGGTCATTCCAATAAAAACCTTCTCTGGATGCTTTGTATTGGGGACTTCGGCCTTGACCACGAGCGCGCTCAGGTTTTTCTATGCCAAATCCAGAATAACTTTCGATGAAAGAAGGATAGATGTAGTTGCCGTTAAGATTCACCACAATTGAATTCTCAGGAATGGTTACTCTTTTTCCAGAGGCTATCACTTTGCCATTTTGAATAAGAAGTGTTCCATTAGTGACACTCTTTGTGGGTGTGACAAAAATTGTAGCATTGGTAAAGGCTGTGTAATTGTTGTTTTCTTCTTTAACGCCGTCGTTTTTCGGAAAGTAGTCTTGGGCGTTTACTATACCAAAGAAACAGAGGCATAGCAGAGGGAGTACGTAATTTTTCATTAGTTGAACATTGGTTATTTATGGAATAAATATAATAAGGCTAGTTGGTTTTTATTGGAATGAGATTGGGTTTAACACCTTGTTAAGGGAATGTTAAAGAGCTGTTGTTGGGAAATTTTTCTGCTTTTACAGCGAAGAGTATAAGAGTAAATGCTTGGTATGAGGTTTACTGGCTAGTAGACTTTATTACTTTTTATAAGTTATGATGAAGTGTTAAATAGGCCTATCCTCAAAATAGTTTACTACCAGAGCTACCATATAACTATAGCTCATAATTCCTTTGGACTGGTTATTGGCTTTTAGAAACTGATCCCAAAAGGCTTTGGAAATGTCCTCAAACGGATTCTCGTAGTCGTTCCAAAACTCTCTCATCTCTCGATAGCTTTCTAGAATACCATAATTGATAGTAGGTAGAATAGCTTCATAAGTATCCATATCCCTTCTAGCAATCTCATTTACACAATAGCGTAATGCAAAGATGTAGCCCGTATATTGAATATATGGGTCATCATTATGTAAAGTCGCTAAGGTGGCTATAAAGTTCGCTTCATTTTCAGCAGCATATCCAATTTGATGTGCTTGCTCATGACAACTTACTACTGGGAATTTATGGGTTTTAATCTTGGCGTTTACCTGTGACTCTCCAGTTAGAGGGTTAAAATAGCCGCTATATCCCATATAAGTAAGACCAAGACTCCAAAGGCTTTTTTTAATGCTTTTTGGAGCGTAATGAAGGTTAGGATATTCTTTTTCTAAATTTTGATATCCATTCACCGATTTGTCAAATATTTCTTGCTGCGAATAGGGTAGGTCTACTTTTGTGCTGTCGGCAAAACCCAATTGTCGGTGAAGTTCATTCGATTTTTGAATAAGTCTTTGAGTTGTACTAATTAACTCTTCAGTGGTATAGTCTCGTTCTAAAGAAAGTGTTTTGTACAGTGGTACTCGATAATAATTTAATCCCCACATAATATTAAAAACAAAATAAATAATGGAAAGAGAAGCTGTAATATCTACAACAAAACTTACAGGGGCAGTCCATATTCTACGTCTGTTTTTGAATAACCAACGTAGGAGCAAAATGATGAGTAATGTATAAAATATATCACCTACGGAAAATGGAACCCACCCAAAAACATAACGAGATGCTTTGGCGATAATGGGATAGAGACCCCGACTATAATAGGTCTCTATAAACTCGGGGAAACGTCTAAGAATAAGTAGCGTAATATATTGAACAGGGAGTAGTAGGGTTAAAATTACTTTGGTTCTTTTTCGCATCTTTCAAACATACAAAGAATTCCTTGATAAAATAATAGCCGTTAAAAAATGTAACAACAGATTTAAAGTTGATTGTATAATTAAGTAATTATTTGAACTCCATCTTGTCTGTTAATTCCTTTAAAATAGTAAGAAAACGCCTTAACTTTGTTTTATAGACTTAAATTTGATATAAACCAAACCACAATATGAACGAAGCCATTAGAAATCTAGAACCCAAAGAATTATGGAATTATTTTGCCGACCTCAATGCAGTGCCTCGGCCTTCAAAAAAGGAGGAACTTGTTATTCAATTCATGAAAGATTTTGGGATTAATCTAGGATTGGAGACCATAGAAGATGAAATAGGGAATGTTATTATCCGTAAGCCAGCTACTGCCGGTATGGAAGACAAAATGGCGTTAGTGTTACAGTCACACCTAGACATGGTACATCAAAAAAACAGCGATACTCAATTCGATTTTGATACTCAAGGTATAGAGATGCTTATTGATGGAGATTGGGTTCGTGCCAATGGAACAACGTTGGGGGCAGATAACGGCTTAGGAGTTGCCACTATCATGGCAATTTTGGCTAGTGATAGCATAGAACATCCCGCATTAGAAGCTTTGTTTACTATAGATGAAGAAACTGGTATGACGGGTGCTATGGGATTGAAAGGAGGCTTGTTGAAAGGTGATATTTTACTGAATTTGGATACGGAAGAGGATGATGAAATAGGTGTTGGTTGTGCAGGAGGTGTAGATGTTACAGCTACAGGTGTTTATAAGCAAGAAAGTACTCCTTCTGAAACTCAGGCTTATACTATTACCGTGAAAGGGCTTCGAGGAGGGCATAGTGGGATGGACATCATCAAAGGCTTGGGGAATGCCAATAAATTAATGAATCGACTACTTGCCGCTACTAATAGTGTTATTTCTATTTCTGAAATAACAGGTGGTAGCTTACGCAATGCGATTCCACGTGAGAGCGTTGCAACAGTGGTTGTGAACAGCATGGATGTGTCAGATTTTGTTTCTAAAATGGAGGCGGTACAATTCCATATTATTGAAGAATATGCATTATTGGAACCAGATCTTTCTATTACTTCAGAAAAAACGTCAATGCCTGAAAATGTTATGTCTAAAAGTGACCAATCGAAATTAATAAATGCACTTTATGGTGCACATAATGGTGTTTTTAGAATGAGTCCAGCCATTGAAGATTTAGTAGAAACTTCAAATAATATAGCTAAAGTAACTGCGAAAGATGGTGCAATTAAGATTGAATGTTTGACCCGTTCGTCTGTGGCCTCTTCACGCGATGATATGGCGCAGACCCTTACATCTGTTTTTGAATTGGCAGGATACAGAGTAGATTCTACTGGAGCATATCCTGGTTGGGCCCCAAATATGGATAGCCCTATACTGAAGGTGCTTGATGCTATTTATGAAAGAATGAATGGAGAAAAAGCGAATGTAGCGGCATGTCATGCTGGTCTGGAATGCGGTATTCTTGGACAAAACTATCCAAAGATGGATATGATTTCTTTTGGCCCCACAATAAAAGGGGCTCACTCTCCAGATGAACGTGCTAGTATTTCATCTGCACAGAAGTATTGGAAGTTTGTAATAGAGATTTTAAAGAATATCCCGAAGAAGTAAAAGAA
>JAESTG010000108.1 GCA_016763715.1 Flavobacteriaceae bacterium | reverse complement strand
TTTTTATTCTAAAAATTAAGGTAAATAATTAACAAACATAAACAAAATTTGAGTTTAGAAAATATAAAATACACATTCTCAGGGCACGATTCTTTTCAATGTAGACAGCTTTGGCTTAAAAAAGGATATGATTACGTAATCGAGAATAGAAAATTCAATGATGAAGATGCAGTAGTACAGCTAGGGGTTGGTAAAAATATGGTTTCTTCAATTAGATTTTGGTTAAAGGCTTTTAATATAGTTGATAATAAGGATTTTCCAACTGAATTCGGAAAACGATTATTCGACGATGAGACTGGTTATGATCCGTTTTTAGAAGATGAAGCTAGTTTGTGGCTTTTACATTACCAGCTTGTAAAAACTGGATTTGCTTCAATTTACAGCATCATTTTCAATGAATTCAGAAAAGAAAAACTCTTTTTTAATAAAGAAACATATGTGAATTATTTAAAAAGAATTGGTGAAAGTGATAATGATTTTAATTTTAATGAAAATACGGTTGCTAAGGACTTTAATGTTTTTACCAATTTATATAAAAATGAATCTGAGAGCAAGAATATAGAAGATAGTTTTACAGGAATACTCTCTGAAATAGAACTTGTAAACACTACTGGAAAAGGAAAGGATGAGCAATTCTATATCGAAAACAACGAAAGAGATAATCTTTCTGAATTTATAGTATTATATACAATTCTTGACAACTTAAATTATGGCAATTCAATTGGCTTAAATTCCTTAGAATTCAATATCAATAGTCCAGGTTCAATTTTTGCATTGAATCGTTTAGGGTTGATGAATAAAATTTCCGAAATAGTTAGTGAGTTTGAGGAAATTACTTTTACTGACCAAGCAGGAATTAAGGAATTGCAATTCAAGAATAAAGTAGAAGCATTCACAGTATTAGACAAATATTATGGCAAATAATTTCACAACATCGGTTAATATTATCAGGGATACTGATAGGGATTTTAATTATATCCCAACACCTAATGCTAAACAGGTTGTCAGCCAAATAGTTAACGACTTTAAAAAAGGAATTCGTTCTTTTAATGTGGTGGGGACTTATGGCACAGGTAAGTCTTCTTTTCTACTAGCATTTGAACAGAGTGTCAAAGGAACTAAATGCTATTTTGATCCAAATTTTATTACTAATCCAAAGTTTGATTTTGTAAAAATTATTGGCTCGTATACTTCAATAATTGAACAATTTGAAGATGCGTTCGAAGTTCAATCACACAAAAATCAACAGGAAAATATACTTTCCGAAATATTTAATAGATACCATTCTATAGACAAGGAAAATAAAGTTTTATTTATTTTAGTTGACGAGTTTGGAAAGTTTTTAGAATATGCTAGCAAACATAACCCTGAAAAGGAATTATATTTTGTTCAGCAACTTGCAGAATTTTGTAATAATCCAAAGCACAACATTGTACTGATTACAACGGTACACCAAAGTTTAGAGTCCTATGCTTATTCATTAAGTAAAACACAACAACAGGAATGGACTAAAATTAAAGGTCGTTTTCGTGAAATTACGTTTAATGAACCTGTTGAACAGCTTTTGTTTTTAGCATCAGAATATCTTGCTGAAAAATTTGAAATTAACTCATCAATTAAGGCTATTGAGAAATGCTTAATGTTGACAACCGAAACAAAAGCCTTCAACTTCAATAAAGACTTTTTGAAAGATATTGCTTCAAAGTTATATCCGTTGGATATTCTTTCAGCGAATATTCTAACGCTTTCTTTACAGAGATACGGTCAAAATGAAAGGTCATTGTTTTCCTTTCTTGAATCTTCAGACCATACTGGTTTAGCGAAATTCAACAAGAAGGAAGATCCATTTTACAATTTGTCAAATGTTTATGATTATTTGAATTTTAATTTTTACTCATTTTTAACATCAAGGTATAATCCGGATTTTTCCGCTTGGAGTTCCATCCGTTCTGCAATTGAAGAAGTGGAAAGGGCATTTGATTCAGATATAAATAATTATATTAAGACTGTTAAAACAATTGGACTTTTAAATATTTTTTCAGCTAGCGGTTCAATTTTGGATTTGGATTTTTTAATCGATTATTTGAAAATTTCTTGTGGAGTTTCTGATTCAAAAGTCATAATTAAAAACCTCGAAATAAAGAATATTATTCGATACCGTTCGCATTCGAAGCGGTTTATTTTGTTTGAAGGGACGGATCTGGATATTCAAACTGCGTTGATAGAAGCGGGAAATAAAATTTCAGAAGTGGTTGACATAACAACGCTCTTGAATAAGCATATCCTCTTTAGTCCCGTTTTTGCAAAACAATATTCTTTTGCTACTGGAACACCAAGATATTTTGAATTTGTTATTTCAGACTACCCTATTCAAGAAATACCCGTAGGAGAAGTTGACGGTTTTGTAAATCTCGTTTTTAACAGCAAATTGAAAGAAAGTAACATTAAAAATAAATCTAAACTTCAAGAAGAAGCTATCATTTATTGTTTTTTCAATAATTCTGCTGAAATAAAAAACTTATTATTTGAGATTGAAAAAATTCAGAAAGTTCTTGAAGAAAACCAAGATGATAAGGTCGCTAAGAGAGAGCTTGAAAATATTGTAGAATCACAAATTAGATTACTAAATCATTATATAACGGATAGTATTTATTCGGGAAGCAAGGAAGTTAAGTGATATTTTAATGGAGAAGAAAAAACGATATCCGATAAGAAAGACTTTAATAAATTGCTTTCTCAAGTTTGTAGCTTAGTTTATGCCGCAACGCCTCGATTTAAAAACGAATTAGTTAATAAGCATAAAATTTCATCATCTATTCACACAGCCAAAAGAAATTATTTTAAGGCATTAGCTAATAGTTGGGATGAGGATAATTTAGGCTTCGAAGATTCTAAATTCCCACCTGAAAAGACTATCTACTTATCATTATTAAAGGAAAACGGAATTTCGCCCATTAGAGAAAACACAATGAGTGTTGTTTCTGTTGACTCGAATTCTACTTTCAATAAATTATGGAGGGCTTCGGAGGATTTCTTAGAAAGTGCCAAATCTGAACAACTCAAGATTTCGGAATTAGCGGATATGCTAGGTAAAAGACCTTTTAAGCTAAAACAAGGATTTATAGATTTTTGGATTCCTACCTTCTTATTCTTAAAACGAGATGATTTCGCCATTTTTAACGATGATAGCTATATACCAAATCTATCCGAAGAGAATTTAGAATTAATTGCCAAATATCCAGACAAGTATTCCGTAAAATCCTTTGATATTGAAGGTGTTAAGTTGGATATTTTTAATAGTTATCGTACTTTCTTAAATATTGCAACACAGCAAAAGTTTGACAACAACTCTTTTATTGAAACTATAAAACCGTTTATTGTTTTTTATAAACAATTACCAGAGTACAGTAAAAATACTGAAAGATTATCTTCTTCAGCGATAAAAATCCGTAAAGCTATCGCTACTAGTAAAGACCCGGAGAAAACTTTCTTTGAAGCCTTTCCAAGCGCGTTGGGCATTACGCTAGGTACTTTGCAAAAGGATAAATCTAAATTACAAAATTACGCAGTAAATCTTCAAGATGCGGTTAGGGAGTTAAGAACATCTTATGATGATCTTCTCAATAGATTTGAAGAATTCCTCATCAACGAATTTGTTGGTGAAAAGGTCGAGTTTCAAGAATATAAGGAATATCTACAAAAGCGGTATTTAGGATTGAAAAAACATATGCTTTTGAATAATCAAAAAACTTTTATTCAACGACTTGACTCACCATTGGATGATAGAAAGGCTTGGTTAAATTCCATAGGACAAGCAATAATAGAAAAAACACTTGAAAGGTTTTCTGATGAAGATGAAGTTTTACTTTATGAGAAATTTAAGTCAATGATTTTGGATTTAGATAGCTTGACGAAAATTTCCAAAACTGATATCGATGAAACTAAGGAAGACGTAATTGGGGTTAAGATTGACTCATTCTTCAGCAAGATTGACCACAAGGTAGTTAGGATGCCCAAAAATAAGAGTAAAGAAATTGAGCAATTGAAGAACGAATTAAGAAATAAGCTGGGCAAAGATAATACTTCGAATATAGCAGCGGTATTGAATCTGTTAAAAGAATTATTACAATGAGCAAAATAAGACACGTATTAGGTATATCAGGAGGAAAGGATAGTGCTGCTTTGGCTATTTATATAAAAACTAAATATCCATCCATCGACTTGGAATTTTACTCTTGCGATACAGGAAAAGAATTAGAAGAAACATACCAATTAATTAAAAACTTAGAAGTTTACCTTGGAATAAAAATTAATCTTTTACAAGGTGCAGAAAACAGTTCAGAAGATCCATTTGACCATTTTTTGCAAATGTATGGTGGATTTTTACCTTCTTCTAATGCTCGTTGGTGTACAAAAAAATTAAAGTTGGACCCTTTCGAGAATTATGTCGGGACCGACCCAGTGGTTTCTTATGTAGGCATTAGGGGTGATGAAGAAAGAGAAGGTTACATTTCTACTAAAAAGAACATTCAATCCATATTTCCTTTTCGCAAGAATATCTGGAGTAAGGACGTAGTAACTAAGATGCTTTCTAACCAAAATATGGAGCAACTACTAACAATGTCTAAAAATATAGATTTCGGTCAAAATCAAGAGAAAACATTTCAAACCATTTCTCGAAAAGTAAATCCTAGTTTTACCCTTGACCAAAAGCTGAATATTTTACTAGATTCAAATGTAAAAGCTTTCAATCATTTGGTTTTCGACTTTTTGAAAACAACAGAATACCCATTAGCCACAGAGGATGCATTTCCACTTTTGGAAAATGATGAAGTATCAATTAAAGCAGATATTTTCAGAATATTAGAAGAAAGCGGCGTTGGAGTACCTGCATATTACAACAAAATAGAATTTGAGGTAAATGGTAAAAAGGGTGAATATGCAAGAAGCCGTTCAGGTTGTTTTTTCTGTTTTTTTCAACAAAAAATTGAATGGGTTTGGTTGTATGAGCAACATAAAGAATTGTACCTAAAGGCAATGGAATATGAGAAAGACGGATATACTTGGGCACAAGGTGAGAGTTTGGAAGAATTGATTCAACCTGAAAGGATGGAAAAAATCAAAGTGGAGTATATTAAACGAATGGAAAGAAAATCCAAAACAAAATCACCATACCTAGTAGATATATTGGATGATGAGGGTGAAGGGTGCGCTTCTTGTTTTGTTTAAAATAATTCATTATGAAATTTAATGTTGAAATTTGGACGGTTAATACCTTACTTGATATAGTAGACAGTGGTAAGATAGATTTAACCCCGACCCTTATCAAATTAGTTCTTGCGGAACTAGATAATTAGATAGATGAGCATTAATAATAATTTTTAATGGAAAGCTTTAAAAAAACATCATACCTTGACTACAACTCTACCACACCTATCGACCCGAGGGTGCTCGATGCAATGTTACCTTTTTTAAAGGATAATTTCGGCAACTCAAGTAGCACACATAATTTTGGTCAAACCATCAATGAAAGCGTAAAACAAGCCCGAGAGCAAATTGCTTATTTCATCAATTCAGAATCCAAGGAAATTATCTTTACTAGTGGAGCTACAGAGGCAATAAACATTGCGCTTAAAGGAATAGCAGAAAGTTATATGGGCAAAGGAAAACACATCATCACGGTTTCCACCGAACATAAAGCAGTTTTAGACACTTGCAAGGATTTAGAAAAAAAAGGTTTTGAAGTAACTTTTCTGCCCGTTAAAGGAAATGGATTGGTTTGTTTGGACGTTTTAGAGCAATCTATTCGACCAGATACAATACTTGTTTCGGTTATGTATGTTAATAATGAGACAGGAATTATTCAGCCCATTAAGAAAATCGCCTCATTGGCTCACAAAAAAGGCGCTCTATTTATGACAGATGCCACGCAAGCCCTTGGTAAAATTGATATTGATGTAGATGAATTAGGAGTTGATTTACTTTGTTTTAGCGGCCATAAAATGTATGCCCCAAAAGGTATTGGCGCACTATACCTAAGACGAAGTGGAAATAAAGTGAATCTTACACCACAAATTCACGGAGGTGGTCACGAAATAGGCTTGAGAAGTGGCACATTAAATGTCCCTGGAATTATTGCTTTAGCGAAAGCTTGTGAAGTTGCTGGTCAAGAAATGAAAGAAAATGAGATAATCATTCTTGAATTAAGAAATAAATTGGAGTCTGAATTACTAAAATTACAGAATACATCACTAAACGGTGAATTAGCAAAAAGGATTTATAACACAACAAATATTTGTTTCCAAGGTCAAGATGCTAATGTACTAATTGGTCGAATGAGAAACATAGCAGTTTCAAATGGTTCCGCTTGCACGTCAGCTATTTTTGAACCTTCTCACGTACTAAAATCAATGGGGCTTAGTAATGATGATGCATTCGCTTCATTGCGTTTTTCACTGGGCAAATACAACACAATGGAAGATGTAGCAATAGTTGTTGAAAAGATAAAAGAACTAACTGAACCAAATTAAAAATATGCTTAAAGATTGTGATTGGTCACTGGATAGAGATTACAAAACAGATTCTGAAAATGAACCTCTACAATTCTATTTAGATGGCTTAGCTAATAGTAATGAGTTCAACTTATTATTAGGCTACTTCAGTTCTTCCGCTATCAATTTGCTTTCGGTTGGCTTTGCCACCTTTATTAGCAAAGGGGGTAAGATGAAAATGGTTATCAATCATTTGCTCTCTTCAAAAGATAAAGAAGCGGTTATAAAAGCCAATGGAGATTCTAACAACAAGGTTTTTGATTTAATGGATGTTGTTTCGTTGGGTAAAGTATTAGATGAATACGACACCCACTTTTTTGAATGTTTAGCTTATCTAATTGCTGAAAAGCGAATTGAAATTAAAGTCATCAAACCCAAAAACGGAAAAGGAATTGCTCATTATAAATCAGGAGTTTTCAGTGATGGACTAAATTCTGTTGGCTATAAAGCTTCTTGTAATTTTACACTCTATGGACTATCAGAAAATTTAGAGGAACTTGAAGCCTTTCTAAGCTGGGAAAATGGGCGATCAAACAAACTAATAAAAAAACAGCTCAAATTAATGGATGATTATTTTACTGAGAAAGATGAAGATGTAGAATATATTCCTGTAGATCAAATAGAAGTTGTTCTAAAAGATAGGTTTGGCAAAAAGGATATAAATGAATTACTTGTTCAAGAAGAACAACTCTTAAAAAAGAAACAGAGTTTAATTTTAAATCCCAATCTCAAAAAAACCATTACAAAACTTTTCAATGACATTGATCTCATTCGAAGATCGCCTAGATTTCCATATAAAGAAGGTCCTAGGGAATATCAAATTAACGCTTATAACGAGTGGGTTGTCAATAATTATAAGGGAATGTTTGCAATGGCAACAGGAACAGGGAAAACAATTACTTCCCTAAACTGCTTGCTTAACGAATATCATAAAACAAACATTTACAGAGCAATTATTACAGTTCCAACAACTGCATTAGTCGAGCAATGGAAAAAAGTATGCGCCAAGTTTAATTTCAAAAATATTATTGCCGTAAGTTCTAAGGAAAATTGGGATAGTAATCTTGCATTCTTCAATACGGCTTCAAAGCTTATCGATACATCTTTTATTGTTATTGTAACATACGCTTCTTTGCCAAGACCCAAATTTCAAAGCTATTTCTCACAACTTCCAAATGACACTATTTTAATTGCAGATGAAACCCATAATCTGGGTTCACAAGGTATTTTGAGAATATTACCAAATATACATTTGGAGAAGAGAATTGGATTGTCCGCTACACCACACAGAAAATTTGATGAACTAGGAAACAACGCCATTCAAGAATTTTTTGATGATGAGCCACCTTATATAGTTTCGTATTCTATGGAGGAAGCTTTAAAAATTGGATGGTTGTGCAAATACACTTATTACCCGCACGTCGTAAAACTTACAGTTCAGGAAATGAAGAATTATAGGGAGTTATCTCTACAATTATTAAGAATGGGTTTATTTGACAAAGATACAGGTGCATTTAGAAGCAGTCCAGAAATAGAGATGTTGCTTCTTAAAAGAAAACGCATTATTCACAAAGCAGCAAATAAATTAGAAGCCTTTCGAAATATACTAAGGGATGAGTATGATAAGCGTAAGGATCTAAAATATACTTTAGTATATGTCCCAGAGGGAATAGAATCAAATTTTGATAATATAGATTTTAGCGTTGAAACGGAAGATGAAAATAGGTTGATAAACGAATATACTAAAGCTGTGAGCCAAACGGATGACTCTGTTATGGTAAAACAATTTACTTCAAATTCCGTCAATCGTGAAGAAATCTTGAAGAACTTTGAAGCTGGAAATATTCACGTATTGACATCAATGAAGTGTTTAGATGAAGGTGTAGACGTACCACGTTCAGAGTTAGCAATATTTTGTGCTAGTACCGGAAATCCTCGGCAGTTCATTCAAAGAAGAGGCAGAGTATTGCGTTTGCACGATGATAAAATCCATGCAACTATTCACGATTTAGTAGTAGTGCCAGAAGTAGGTTCTGAAGAAAATACTTTTGAGATGGAAAAAGGGCTAGTTAAGAAAGAATTGGAGAGAGTTGTCGATTTCGCTAATCTAGCAATGAATAAATCTGACACCTACCAAACCTTAAAAAACATTTTGGACTACTATAGTTTAAACTTAAACGATTTATAAAATTCATACTTATGGCAAGAAAAGATAATATACTTAAAAGTTTTTTAACTCACCATTTACTTGAATCTAAGTATGAATTTGATAAAACTGATTTGCCTTCCACAATAGGAGAAGCTCTCTATTCAGATAAACCAATAATTAGGGCAATTGCACTGATAGTGGAAGGATTAGATGGCACTTCACCTGTTACAGATTCTGTTTTACGCAACCAAGTCACACAATTTTTAAATGAGGCATTATGATTATCAAGAAAATACAGATAGACAACTATCTCTGTTATTACGACACCAACACTTTTATATTATCGGAAGGGTTAAATATTATTCTTGGTGAAAATGGAGAAGGAAAAACGAAATTCTTTGAAGCTGTTGAATGGCTTTTCAATGGTGAAAACCGAGGACTTGAAATGCTTGTTTCTGCCAAGAAACTAGATGAAACACAAATTGGAGATAGCTTTAGAGTAAGAGTGTCAATGACTGTGGAACAGTATGGCCAGAAAAGTATCATAACCAAGTCCTTTCTTGCTAAAAAGGAAAAGGCGAATGAGTGTTCTACGTCAAGTTTTATGATTGAGGGTATTGAAGAAAATAGTTCAGGTGAGCGTAATCAAGTTGATGGGGCGGTGCTTCTTGACCGAGTATTCCCTTTCCAAATTCGAAAATATTCTATGTTTAAAGGTGAGGCTGATTTAAATATTTTTAAAAGTGATAGTGCTCTAGTAAACCTCATTAATTTATTTTCTGAGGCAAAACATTATGATAAATATTCAGAGAAGGGTATTTTCCTTCGAGAAAAAGCTGAAAAAGCGGTGGAAGATTCTTCAAAGCTTGATAAAAAAAAATGAGGTTCTTTATAAAAAACTTGAAGGAGAAATTCTTCTTATACAAAACGAGAAGTCTAAATATCTTGTTCATTTAAACTCAACTGAAGAGGAAATTAGGAAAATTGAGGGAAATTTGCAATTAGCAGAAAGTCACGTTAATAATGCATATGCCTTAGAAACATTAAATAAAAGAATTAAAGAAATTGAGGGGAAAATTTCTTCTCTTAATGAAGGTATTGACGAGAACTACACAACGTCCCTATTTGATGAAAATTGGATTCTAGTCAATTTCGAATCATTCCACAAAGAATTTGCTGAAAAGGTGTCTGCACATAGCAAAAAACGAAGAGAACTACAATCTGAATTTGATAAACAGAAGGGCATTAAACTAGGTGAGAAAAAAGCAAAAGCAGAATTACTCAATAATGCGGTTCCTCTTCCTGATGGTGTGCCATCAAAGTCACATATGGAAGAAATGTTGCACGATGAAATATGCAAAGTATGTAATCGTGAAGCAGAGAAGGGTTCAGATGCGTATGTATTTATGATGAAAAGACCAAAAGCCTATTTAGAAACTCAAGTTGTCGAAGAAAATGAAGAGGAAAAAGATGAACCGTTTTTCAAACTAGATTATACCAATAGACTTGAAAATTTGAGTATAAGTCACGAAGACAATTTGAAAAACCTTCGATTAATAAGAACCAGAATCAAAGAACTTTTTGAATTTAATAATGATAGAAAAAAAGATATTGAAGAACTCAATGAACAATTAGAAAATGAAAAAACGGAGAGAGAGCGAATTTTGGGTAATTCAAGTATTGCAGAGGAAAAATTAATAGATGTCCTAAAAAATTATAATGCTTGGCAAAATGACCTAAAAATCCGCAATCAAGACGAAGTCAATTATACAGCAAAATTTAAAAAACTTGAAACCGATTTAGTTTTAAAAAAGGAGGAGAAAGATAGAATCGATATTAATTCGGCAAATTCATTCTTGATTAAAACAAGAAATATATTGCGAGATATTGAAACTATATTTATCGATACAAAAGAAATAAAGTTTGATGAATTTATTGAGAAGCTGCAAACAAAATCAAATAACTTTTTCAAAAGAATCAACATTGATGCTTTTACTGGTACAATCGTATTTACAAGGCGAAATAAAGTTAATCGAACAATAGTTGAAGTTGAATTGCAAGAAAATGGCAGAACATTTTATAAGCCAAATCAATCATTGTTAACCTCAATGCACATATCTATTCTATTTGCTATTTCAGAACTAGCATCAGAGATAAAAGAGGAAAACTTCCCTATGATTTTTGATGCACCAACATCATCATTTGGTGAAAACAAAACAGCACAGTTCTTAAATTTGATTTTTGAAATAGATAGCCAAAAAATATTACTTATTAAAGATTTTCTTCATTCAGATAAAGTCACAAAAGCACTTTCAATTAAAAAAGAATTTGAAAGTGTTAGAAGAGATAAAGCATTTTGGGTAAAACTAGAAAGACCATTTGATTCAAACAATTTAAAGACAATTAACACACAAGTAATCACATTATAAAATGGAAAACTAAAATTCCAAAATATAGTGAGGTTCATAAAGACTTGTTTGCCTCACTTTCTCAAAAGTTTGGTGCAGAAGGTGAAAAGAAAATTAATCTTGGTAAACACTTCAGTACTAACTATGAACTATATACCTATGCTTTCTTTCTGGGTCTTTACAACAATGAATTAACACCAATACCCGATGTTGAAAAGAAAACGGACTTTAGTCATCACATTCAGCACTGGGGCAGTAAAACAACGATTTCTACACGCAAGGATTTTACTAACATACAAGAAAATATGTTTATCGCACTTTTGGCAAAAACAGATATCAACTTGATTGATCTTGAGAAAGGAGAACTTGAAGAAGATCAAGCTGTAAAATTGATGCTGAAAACTATGGAATCATATACCAATGGTGGTCTTATTTTGATTAAAGAAAAATTAGAAGAGAATCCAAACTATTTTTTACAACCGACATCATTTTTGAATTTGATATTGGAGAAAAATGTAGCATAATTATGTTAGACTAATATAAGTATCTTTATATACATATTTTGTTGTAACAATGACTGAAACAAACCGTATAGAATATAAACGAGAACTTACCGATGGACTTGAAAAAGAGGTTATCGCATTTCTGAACTACCGTGAAGGTGGTATTCTATATATAGGTATTGATAAGGAAGGAAACACTTACGGTTTGACAGATGCTGATGGCGACCAATTGAAAATCAAGGATAGACTCAAAAATAATATCCGTCCTTCAGCACTTGGTTTGTTTGATATTGTGAGTGAGGAAAGGGACGGCAAGAACATTCTAAAAATCATTATGGCCAGCGGTCCAGAAAAACCATATCATCTCAAAAATATGGGATGAGTGAAAAGGGATGTTTCATTCGTTTGGGTTCAGCGGCAGAACCGATGCCACAAAGAATGATTG
>JAESTG010000107.1 GCA_016763715.1 Flavobacteriaceae bacterium | reverse complement strand
TACTCGCTACGATATGCATATTACCAAGCTGGATACCGGTAGTTTTAGCCGAACGGATTTAAGCAGATATACAGACATTATTCTACCCGCCAATTTTGGGGGTACTCTTGATAAAGATGACGCAACCAAATTGAAAGAATGGGTAAAAGATGGAGGAACATTAATTGGTTTCCGTAATGCTGGAAAATGGCTAAACAGCAACGAATTACTTAAGATGAAATTTAAGTCGAAACAAGATACAGTCAAGAATGTTTCATTTGAACAACGAGGAAATTATTTTGGTGCTCAAGTGATTGGTGGAGCCATCTTTGAAGCAAAAATAGATCGTTCACATCCTATTGCATTTGGGTATAAAAACGATAAAATTCCGCTTTTCAGAAATACCACTCTATTTGTGGAGCCTGAAGAAAATAGTTATGACAACCCTATTCAGTATACATCAAACCCATTATTAAGCGGTTATATTTCAAAACCAAAATTAGAATTACTGAAAAATTCTGTGCCGTTTAAATCGCAAGGCATGGGTCGAGGAAATGTCATTTATTTTACAGATAACACCAACTTTAGAGCCTTTTGGTACGGCACCAACAAACTATTAATGAATGCTATATTCTTTGGGGATGAGTTTTAAGAAATACCAAATAAGACTAATTCTTCCCGTGTTATTTTATTTTGTGTTTGTTGCTTTTATAGCGGCTCAAGACAAGGAGAAAAGCCCAATTGTCATATTTAAGAGTAAAACTGGTTATGTGTATTCGGATAATTCATCTGGGGCACATTTCACTTTAGAATTTATTGGAGACTCCATTCAAACATTTGATAATGGTATCAACGCCATTAATGTTGGTCGTGATTTATATCAACTTATAAAGCACGACTATATTGCAGAACAATATACAAACAGAGCTAAACCCTCTAAGGAGGTAGAATTACTGCTATATTTCAAAAAATACGAGGCCGATTATCACGCACTTGAAATATTCAAACAAGAGCTTAAAATTACAGAAGAGTTTTTTACCAATTTAGATGAAAAGAAATTTTACCTTTGGTATTTCCCACAACCAGAGTATATGGAGAGCGGAAATTTCACAAGAGAGCAGCACGAATTGACCACATGGCACGTTTATCTTTCCTTTATTACCAATCAAAAAGTTGTGGTAGTTTACTCACCTATTTTAGAAAATAGGATGACCATTGAAGAGAAAATTTCGAATCTAAAGACTGTGGCCGAAAGCGCTAATACTTTTGGTGATTTTATTGATGAATCTGCACTTTACTATAAAATTGATGCCGCAAACGACGACAAATTAATCGAATTTGTGGATCCTCTCGGAAAATATTACGTGGACATACCAGAGTGGTTAAATATGACTCAAAGTTCCAGAGATGGTTAGTGCTAGGCACTTTACCTGACATCAATAATGTAAAGAATACAATCTCAATCGAATGGTTTGAAAAATCTGAATATAAAACAATCGAAGATTTTAATACGGTAAATGTGCTTCAATATAAAATTGGGGATGTCATCAATGGGACGCACACTGTTTTGCTGAAAAATGAATATAAAAATAAAGATAAAAACCAAGGCCTCAGCTACAAAGTACAACTCATGTATGGAAATACGCTTTACAATACACATATTATAACTTACGAAACAAGTTCTGGGTATCTGCTCTGTAGATTTGTCGCGACTCAAGAAACCTATAAACGAAACCTTCCTAGGTTTTTTGAATTTGTAAACACCATTGAATTAGAATAAAAATAATCACTTCGTTAACACTAAAGGTCAGTATTTTATAAAATTTAAGTACGTTTATTCGAGTAAATGTCTTTATAAAGTTACTTTTGCCGCTGTTTAAAACGAGACGGCAATGTTACTACAAAAAACAATTAAGAACTTCACCCAAAATCCTAAGAACGATATTCTTTCTGGGCTTACTGTGGCTTTGGCTTTGGTGCCAGAAGCAGTTGCTTTTGCATTTGTAGCTGGCATCCCTCCGTTGGTTGGATTGTATGGGGCATTTATGATGGGAATTATCACTGCTCTTTTTGGTGGGCGTCCAGGAATGATTTCAGGAGCTACAGGCGCAATGGCGGTAGTGATGGTGTTTTTAATTCAGAAAGGGAATGAAGTTGGGTTGGCACTTGAAGTACCCGTAGAAAATCTAGGCCTTCAATGGCTCTTTATCACATTGCTCTTTGTGGGAGGAATTCAAATTTTAGCTGGGGTTTTACGCCTTGGTAAATTTGTTCGTTTAATTCCGCACCCAGTGATGATGGGCTTTGTAAATGGTTTAGCTATCGTTATCTTTCTTTCTCAAATAGGACTCTTTAAAGGAAATGTCGACGGAATACAGCAATACATGACGGGTAGAAACCTATGGTTAATGCTGGGTCTTGTTGGTTTGACTATGGGTACTATGTACGGTCTTCCTAAATTGACCAAAAAGATTCCCGCAGCTTTGGTCGCTATAATAGTAGTAGCTTGTATTACAATTTTTGGCGGCTTAGATGTTAGTACTGTTGGGTCGTTTATTCGCGATGGTGGAGGTGTCGATGGTCTTAAAGGTGGACTTCCTACATTTCAGGATCAAATATTCACATTAATCTATACATTGAAAGGGCATTTCTTTTCAACTATATTGCCAGCTGCGGGTGTCTTAGCCGCAATAGGACTGATAGAATCACTAATGACATTAAACCTTATTGATGAAATGACTGAAACACGTGGTAGTGGAAACCGTGAATGTGTTGCTCAGGGAGGTGCAAATATCCTAAACGGACTCTTTGGCGGAATGGGTGGTTGTGCGATGATTGGTCAATCTATCATCAATATTAATTCTGGAGGACGCGGGAGGTTGTCGGGGGCTACAGCTGCGATTACATTACTGTGCTTTGTGTTATTTGGAGCTCCACTCATTGAACAAATACCAATTGCAGCATTAGTTGGCGTAATGTTTATGGTAGTAATTGGCACCTTTGCATGGAGTAGTTTTAGAATTCTGAATAAAATCCCAAAATCAGATGCCTTTGTGCTTATTGCAGTATCAGCTATTACAGTTTGGCAAGATTTGGCCGTTGCTGTAGTTGCTGGGGTTATTATGAGTGCTTTGACCTTCGCTTGGAAAAGTGCCACTATGATTAGAGCACGCAAAAGCATCAAAGACGATGGAACTAAAGTATATGAAATTTGGGGGCCGCTGTTTTTTGGATCTACGCAAGGTTTCAATAGTAAATTCGATATTAAAAATGATCCAAAACATATTGAGATTGACTTTATTGAATCTAAGGTTGGAGATCACTCTGGAGTGGAAGCTCTTCGGAATATCTCCAACAAATATATAGAGCAGGGTAAGAAAGTTACGCTGACGCACTTAAGTCCAGATTGCAAAACTATGTTACTAAAATGGGATCCTGAATTCGAAAATATCATACAAGATAATATTGACGATCCTCGTTACTATGTGGTGACAGACATGATGGATAGTGAAGTATAAATGAAAGACTGCCAGTAAATAAACAGAAAATCCATGTAGTATAACAGCATGGATTTTCAATCTTTTGAATCAAACTAAAACTATCGTACTATTAATTTTCTAGTTTGACTATTGTTAACCGTCACAAAGTAAACACCAGTTGAAAAGGTAGACAAATCCAACGTATAATTAGTGATTCCATCTTGCAGGTTTTCTTCAAATAAATTGGTTCCCAAAATCGTGTGTACCTGTACAGATTGAACTGTATCATTTTCCAAACTTAAGATTGTTTGATTATCGGCAGGATTGGGAGACATTGTAAAATTCAAATTCACTTCATCATCTATTGAAAAAAGTGCGTCAAATTTAAATACAAAAACCCCATCACTATCATTAATGTAAATATTTCCTGTAACCGGAGATGGATATATCCCAAATGCTCCAGAGAAACCTTCACCAGATGCTGGATTGGTATCATATTCATCGACAAGAACCAATTGAGATGGGTCTGAAATATCAAAGACTCTAAAGCCTGCTGTGTAATAAGAGACATATGCATAATCACCAATAACATACATATTATGTGTTGTAGCTTGGTCTGCAAAATCACTTACCCGTACTGGATTTGCTATATCTGAAATATCCCAAACACTAATATCTGGAGTTGGATTATTGGCCAGCTCATCATTGATATATAAATAATTTCCATCAGAAGAGACTTCTCCTTGATGGTGATACGTAATAGTCGGGTCTGTAATTGAAGATAACAAAACTGGCGCTGAAGGATCCGATACATCGTATAAATTAGTTCCAGAGTAACCATGGCAATCAATTAGTAAATTCCCTCTTACTGTAGCATCATGCCCTTCGGTTCCTATGACGGTAAGAAGTGTTGGGTTTAAAGGATCTGGGTTGAGGTCAAATATCCGTAAACTAGGAAATGAACCATACATAATCCCGTTGTCATCAATAAATAAGTTATGAGATGATGGAAACGTTCCTGCCACAACAGGGTTTGTTGGATCCGAAATATCTACAATAGATCCGACTCCTGAACCTCCATTAACACAATACACATAATTTTCCCACACCTTGACATCGAAGCCAGGAACAGAAGTTACATGAGCAACTTGAGTAGGATTTGTTGGGTCTGTTACATCTACAATGGACATTCCATTACCACCAATGATGGCGTAAACATTCCCATTATTAGGGTCAATATATTCCCATACATCTGTTCCATGATTCCCAGAGAGTAACTCACCCTGAAAGATTATACTTTGTGCCATGGTGAAGAGAGGACACAATAAGAGTAAAAAGATAAATTTTCTCATAGCTGTTTTATTTAATTGACTGATTCTAACAAATATAGACTATAAATACTTAAGCTTAATTGGGTTTAATAGTACAAGCCTGTTAAATATGA
This sequence comes from Flavobacteriaceae bacterium, assembly GCA_016763715.1. The sequence continues at coordinate 974 of JAESTG010000107.1, read as the reverse complement.
GTATTCTATGAGATTAACTATGTCCTGAATTATAAATCTTTAGTACACCATATTATTTAAAACTTCAAATGTTCCAAATAGATAAATTTTTATAGCCTTTTGCTTAAAGTACTATCTTTGATTTTGCTATAGGCACCATGGACTTAAATTACAACTTATTAAACATTCTAATTCTCTTTGGAGCCATACAAGGTTTTATCCTTTGTATATTTTTATACCAGAAAAGAAAGGCAAATATAAAAGCCATCTCCTTTTTTTTACTTTTTCTATTCTCACTTGCTTTTTTTAACCTCATCTATGCATTACTCAATATGGAGGTCTTTAAATATTATAGACCGCTTCATATGTTCCCATTTCCATATAAATGGCTCATGGGTACTGGGGTTTACTTCTATGTGAAAAATCAATTTGAGTCTGAAGGAAACCGCAGCTATCTCAAAAAAGAATGGTGGTTGTTTGCTCCAGCTATTTTATACGGATTGTTACGCACTTATTGGTTTGCCATAGCCGTTTCTGAAAACAGCTTCCGAATTACTGGTGTTGTAATAAACTCCGGGTTTTTTAGGATTCATGAAATTTTTTATTTAGTCTTCGGAATTGTATTGGGCATAGCTTCATTGCAGTTCATTAAAAAAAACATGGGGAACTATCTCATTCAAGGAAAACAACTGAAAGTATTAAAATGGTTGCAATTATTTACTTGGGTTTTCTTAATAAAAACATGTGTCGACCTTACCATCTATATCATAGATTTAAGTATTCATGGAGGTCAAGAGAGCTTTCTTTTATACTACCCAATATTATTACTCAATTCTGCTTTCATTTACTGGATAGGATATATTGGCTTCACAAAACCCACTATCTTCTTTTCAAAGTTTAAACTTAGATCCAAACAGCAACTTTCAGAAAAAGATATTCGACTTCAACATCAACTAAAATACTTCATGGAAGAGAGTGAAGTATTTACAAACCCG
>JAESTG010000106.1 GCA_016763715.1 Flavobacteriaceae bacterium | reverse complement strand
TTTTTCTCTTTTTATTTTTTAGTGCCAAGTATGCTATCCCAGCGACAAAAAAGGACAAAATGACACTTAGCATCATTATAATTTTATTAATCTTTTGTTGAGATTCCACTTTTTCAAGCTGGTATGCATTTTCAGATAATTCATTTTGCAACCCTAAAATCCTCAACTTATCTTGATTCCCAGAATTTAAAAGATCTAGTTTTACCTGGGTTAATAATTGTTGATACTTTAGTGCTTTATCTGACTCATTATTTTCACTATATATCGAGACATATACTTCATAAACCTGTTTAAGATAGTCATTGTACTTATTCTTTATTGACATTTCTTCGACAACAGCCAAATTCTGAAACATCTCATTTGTATAACCTAACTTTCTATCAATAAAAGCTATTTGTAAAATACAATATACTTCTCCCTTTAGAAATCCCGACAGATGACTAAAATTCTTTCCTCTGCGAAAAAAATCCTTTCCCAATTTTAATTGACCTAAATAATCATACCATTCACCATAATATATGGTAACAGCAGCCCTAACATCATTAGCCTTAATAGACTCACCCAAGGAATCGGCAATAGTATAATGCTTGAACATGTTCTCTTTGTAATATGCTATGTCCTTTCTTAATTTAGGATTATTGATTGAATCTATCAGTTTTACAGAATTAAAAAAGAGACTATACGTTACTCCAACATTTAAATGAGCCTTTGCTAGATTTAATGTGTCATTGGTTTTTTCAAAAGCCTCCACCGCTTTTTTAGTCATTCTGATGCGTAAGGAATGGTCTTCCAGCAGACTTGACCTATTCATTAGTGCCATCCCCTCTAATAAAAAGTGATTATTCTTTTTTGCTATGGAATCGCATTTCAAATAATATGCAAATGCTTTAATTTTATTGTCTTGAGTATGCCAAAAATTTCCAAGTGAAAAATAAGTGTCTTCTAACTCCTTAGGTCTGTTCCGCTCTTTGGCAAGTTCTAAACTTTCATTGAGAATACTTAGTCGGTATTCAATATCAAGAAACGTATTTTCTTTAATGATTTTATTAACTTCTAAAATCTCACTGTTTGCCATTAGACCTTTAATCTCCAATTTAATCTCCTCTGTATCCTCAACGGTCTGAGACCATATTGATGTAATCCATAACATAAAAATGACAGAAACTGTCATCCTCTTAATTTGAAAATTAAAATTGTAAGTCATCGTAGTTTTAAATTACGTGAATTTAATAAAAATAAGGGCTGATAAAATGACACAGCCCTTACTTTCTTGATTAAAATTAACTAACTATCTAAAGTTTTTAAGAATTGCTTAATAAGCATAAAACGCTACTTTACAATTTTTTGCGTTACTATTCCGGTATTTGTATAGACTATCATAAAATACATCCCCTCGTTTAAATCTGAAACAAATAGTTTTGTTTTATCTGAGTTCACTTCTATACTTCGAATTTGTTTTCCTGTTACATCAAATAAGTATACTCTTTCTATTTTTACTGCATTAGCTGTTTCAATATGCAACCAATCATTAAAAGGGTTAGGGTAAACTAAAACGTTATCAGTAAGTACAACATCATTTACATCAAATATTAATTCACATTCATCCTCTATTTCTTGTTGATTAACACAGCCTGTGGCATTTCCAGAAATATCGGCTGCTCCTCCATTAGATAAATATGTACAAATGCTTTCAACAGCACAGGTAGAAAGATTTATAGAAGACTCTAATTGTAAATAGTTCATTGTACTTGGATCAATATTATCTAAACCTTCTAAGCTAGTAAGAATCGCGTTATTAATAATATAAAGCGCACCGTTACTTCCTAACGATTCTAGACTGCTAAGATCTGTTAAGCCAACAAGTACTGGGTTATTCTCAATAATTAAACGTCCTGTAGAACCATTAGTACCTATCATCGTAATATTATGTAAGCCTAATAAGTTTGTTAAAGCTGCATTTCCCTTTACTGTTAAAGTGCTATTTAAGTTGGTAATTAAACCTAAAGCGTCAAGGTCATTAAGTAAAGCGTTACTTTCTAGATGAATGTTCTCCCCTATTAGAACTAGAAAATCAAGCCCATCCAAGCTTAATAAATTGTCATTACTACTAACATTAAAATTAAACTCTACTTCCTCCAACCCCTCAAATCCATCTAAACTTGTAAGTCCATCATTATTCGTAATCGACAACTGACTTACGATTGTAAGATTGTTTAAACCTACAAAATTGGTGAGTGAATGGTTTTGAATAACCGATAACTGCCCCTCTATAGAAGTTAAATTGGATAAATTTCCTATAGAAGTTAATGACTCGTTGTTCAAAATGGTCAAAGACCCTGGGTCTATAAGACTTGTAAGTCCGCCCAAGGAAACCAACGATGGATTATTAGCAATAGTAAAAACAGAACCATGTGCTAATAAGTCAAGTCCATCTAAACTTTCTAAAGAAGCATTACTTGAAATATCAACACTACCTCCTATTGTCGAAACTGTTGTAAGCTGGTTTAAACCTTCAAGGTTAATCAATGCATCATTACTACTAATATGTAGGCTTTGTAAAAACTGTATAGGACCTAAATCTGCGATGGAAGTAAGTGATGGGTTACTTAAAAACGTGATGGAACTACCTACTACACTTAAATTATTAAGACCATTTACAGAAGTAATGTCATTATTTAAACCTATGCTTAGTCCATTGTTAATTGTGATTAAACTATTTAACCCTTGTAGGTTTGTCAAACTAGTCTTACTAACAATAAGGCTCCCTGTAATACTTGTAATATCTTGAAGAGAAGCCAAATCATCAATATCGCTCTGAGCAGTACCTCCAATTCTCAAATCTCCAGGGAATTGTGTACAGTTAGGATATTGTAACGTAAAATGATTTACTTCTTCCTGCGTCAAAAATTGAAAATCTCCACTAGGACATTCTGGCAATACACCTATACAAGAATCTTGAACCTCTTGAGGAGTATTACAACCTGTTGCGTTGCTATTAATAAAAATGTTCCCGCCATTCCCGAGCGTAGTAATGAACGTACAAACACTAAGGACATTACATACGGTCAAACTAGCATTAGATTCAATAGAAATATAATCGATAGTCTCTGGATTAATATTTTCTAAACCAGTTAAACTAGCTAAAACATTATTTCCTTGAATATATAACTCCAGATTACCAATAGCTGTAAGATTGGAAAGCCCATCTAAGCTCGTAATCAATGGGTTAAAAAAGATCCATAATTCTCCATTAATACCTGCTAATGAACTAAGCTCGTCAATATCAGTCAAATCAGTCCCTTGAATATAAAGTGCTCCAAGAACCGTTGTAATAATTTGTAAAGGACCCACATCATCAATATCTACAAAGCCCAGGCCATCACCAATTAATAAATTACCTTGAATAGTGGTACAGTCTGGATAATCAATTATAAATTGATCTAATTCTACCTGTGATGCAAAGGTTATATCTCCTGGAGGGCAATCTGGAAAGCCTCCACAAGCATCTTCTATTTCTGTTTGATTATTACACCCAACGGCATTCCCAGATATGGTTGCAGAACCTCCTGCGCTTAAATAATCGCAAA
>JAESTG010000105.1 GCA_016763715.1 Flavobacteriaceae bacterium | reverse complement strand
TTCCTGTAAACTCTCTGGGGTTTGCCCATCAAAGAGATGTGCGCGCTCAAAATTGGGATGTACCAAAAATATTTCGTGGAGTTGGTGATATGCTTCTTCGGGATGATGGAGGAAAATTTGTAGACGTGAGTGAAGATGCAGGTATTTATGGCAGTTTGATCGGATTTGGGCTTGGTGTAATGATTAGCGACGTAAACAATGATTTGTATCCAGATATTTACGTTTCAAACGACTTCTATGAGCGTGATTATCTATACATCAATAATCAAGACGGCACCTTTTCCGAAGAAATAAAAAACTATACATCTCACCTATCTCTTTCTGCCATGGGAATAGACATTGCCGACATTAACAACGATGGAAGTGCCGATATTTTTATAACCGATATGCTTCCTGAAGGAGATGAGCGAGTGAAATCGGTGATGGAATTTGAAGGCTATAATGTTTTTAAACTGAAGCAAAGTAGAGATTTTTACCAGCAGTATATTCAAAACACTTTACAATTAAACAACGGTAATGGAAGCTATTCTGAAATCGCTTATTTTAGTGGGGTATCAGCAACCGACTGGAGTTGGTCTGGCCTCATGTTCGATATGGACAATGATGGTTACCGCGATATTTACGTGACCAACGGTATTAATCATGATTTGACCGATTTAGATTTTGTCGACTTTTTAGCAAATGATATTATTCGAAAAATGGCAATTACAGGTAAAAAAGAAGCCATTGACTCCATTATCAATAAAATGCCCGTGCATCCCCTACCCAACTATGCATATAAAAACAACCACGACCTCACCTTTACAAATGAAGCAGCCAATTGGGGGTTAGGCATACCAAGTCTTTCCAACGGTGCAGCTTATGGAGATTTGGACAACGATGGAGATCTGGATTTGGTGGTGAATAATGTAAATATGACTTCGTTTGTATATAGAAACAATACCAACGAGCTCACAGAAAACAACTACATTAAATTCAAATTTGAAGGGGGAGAAAAAAACAGGTTTGCCGTTGGAACTACCGTCAGACTATACTATGATAATCAAGTGATACTACAGGAAATGATTCCTTCTCGCGGATTTCAATCGTCCATGGAATACGGAATGACCATTGGATTAGGAACGGTCAAAGAGATTGATTCTGTTCGTGTGATTTGGCCAAATGATAAAACAGTGTTGATACAAAACGTAGCTGTTAACCAAACGTTGAATCTCAAACAAATAGATGCTACCCTATCTTATTCGATGCCGAAGAAAGAAAAGATAACACCACTATTAAAAGAGCTTTCTAATAACAAGCTCGTAAAACACTACGAAAACAATTATAGTGATTTCGATTTCGAAGGTCTTATTTATAAAAAATTATCTCAAGAAGGTCCTGCAATGGCGATTGGCGATGTAAATGGAGATGGAAATGAAGATGTATTTACAGGTGGCGCCAAAGGGCAAGCTGGAACTTTGAACATACATTCTGGAAATGGCCAACTCTCGGCCAAAAAACAATCTGTGTTTGAAGCCGACAAGGAAATGGAAGATACTGCAGCTGCCTTTTTTGACGCTGACGGAGATGGTGATTTAGACCTTATGGTTGGTTCTGGAGGAAATCAAGTAAATACCTCTATGACAGATGGATTACGTTTGTATCTCAATAATGGACAGGGAAATTTTACAAAATCTCCACTCAACTTTCCAATAGGAAGTAAAAATACAGCCGTCATTGCCCCTCACGATATGGATGGTGATGGAGATATTGACGTTTTTGTAGGCTCACGGAGTGTAATTGGGATTTATGGGGTTGATCCAGACCACATTTATTTGGAGAACTTAGGAGACGGAACCTTCAAAAATAGCTTCAGAGAAAAAGCCCTTGCCACCAAAAAGAGTGGTATGATTACCGATGCTAAATGGGTTAACGTAGATAACGACGACGACCTTGAGCTAGTGACAGTATCAGATTGGGGAACTCCTGCTATTTATAAAATTGAAAATGGAGCTTTGACAAAACAGAATACAAGTCTAGATTCGCTTCATGGGTGGTGGAATGTGGTTTCACCTGTAGATCTTGATAAGGACGGGGATTTAGATTTTATCTTCGGAAATCAAGGGAGTAATCTTCACTACCAACCTTCACAGGAAGAAGTAATGAAAATGTGGGTCTGCGATTTTGACAACAACGGAACCATTGAACAAATTGTGACTCAAAAGCTAAATGGAAAGGACATGCCAGTACACCAAAAGCAAGAAATAGTCTCGCAATTATCGTACTTAAAGAAACAAAACTTAAAAGCTTCAGAATATTCAAAAAATCAATTCAGGAATTATTTTCAGAAGAAATATTGAAAAAAATTCGAATCAAACAGGTAAATACTTCGGAAACAATTATTGCCATTAATAACGGAAATGGAAATTTCGAAATCTTGTCTTTACCTCCGCGAACACAATTGTCGTGCGTCTGTGGAATTACCTGTGCCGATGTCAACCAAGATGGGAATTTAGATATCATTTTGGGGGGTAATAATTTCGAATTTAGACCACAACATTCTCGTTTGGATGCCAACTATGGCAGCGTACTTATTAATGATGGCTCCCTCAATTTTAAGTGGCAAGACTATGAGCAAAGCGGCTTCTTTATAAGAGAAGAAATCAAACACATTTCAAAATTCAATGACAAAGACGGAAACACCTTTGTGATTGTTGCCATAAACGATGAAAAACCAAAAGTTTTTGCTATCAATGAATAAGCTTTTGGGTTTATTTATTCTGATGCTCATTGCAAGCAGTTGTGAAAAAGAGACTCATCAATTTGAAATGCTCCCCGCATCTCAATCTGGTATTTCGTTTGAAAATACTTTGACAGAAAACGACCAACTTAACATCTTGGACTACCTTTATTTTTACAATGGTGGTGGAGTGGCTATGGGAGACATTAATAATGACGGGCTACCTGATTTATATTTTTCAGCAAATCAAAAAGGCAACCAACTTTACCTTAACAAAGGCAACTTAAAGTTTGAAGACATCACCCAAAACGCCAACGTTCAAGGTGAAAGCTCTTGGAATACAGGAGCAATTATGGGTGATATCAACGGTGATGGATGGCTAGATATTTACGTCATTGCTGTTGTTGGCATCAATGGATTTGAAGGACATAATGAACTTTTTATAAATAACCAAGACAATACCTTTACCGAGAGATCGGCAGAGTATGGCCTTGATTTTCAATCCTACGGAACAACAGCAGCCTTGTTAGATTTCGATTTGGATGGTGATTTAGATATTTACTTGCTCAACCATGCCGTGCATACGGAAGAATCCTTCGGAAGAGCACAAATTAGAAAAGACCGTAACGATAAAACCGGTGATCGCCTTCTAAGAAATGATGGTGACACTTTTACCGACATCAGTGAAGCTGCGGGAATCTTTGGTGGTATCAATGGATATGGCTTAGGTGTTTCAATATCTGATTTCAACCAAGATGGCTACCCAGATATTTATGTGGGTAATGATTTTCATGAAGACGATTACTACTATCTGAATAATGGAGATGGAACTTTTACCGAGAGTCTAAAAAAATATTTTGGTCACACCTCACGCTTTTCTATGGGCAACGATGTAGCAGATATTAACCAAGACGGACTTCCAGATATCATTTCGCTAGATATGGCACCCGAAGATGAAACTGTTTTAAAATCTAGCGAAGGGGACGATACCTATCAAATATTGAAAATGCGTACGGAACAATTCGGGTATCATTATCAATATACCCGTAACATGTTATTTTTAAATAACGGTAGTCGTCCATACACGGAAACAGCACTGCTTAGTGGAGTTTCAGCTACCGATTGGAGTTGGAGTGCGCTCTTTGGGGATTATGACCAAGATGGACAACAAGATTTATTTATCTCTAATGGGATACCTAGGCGTCCAAATGATTTGGATTTTATTCGTTTTGTCTCAAATGAAGAAATTCAGAAAAAAATGGTGGAGAGCAAGTTGGTCGATCAACAAGCCCTCGAAATGATGCCTAATGGAGCAATGCACAACTATGTATTCAAAGGCGATGGAAAGGCTGGTTTTACCAATAAATCTGGGAATTGGATTCCTTCGGATAAAACAGTTTCTGGAGCAACGGCTGTAGGTGATTTGGACGGTGACGGCGATTTAGATATTGTAACCAATAACATCAATGCAACAGTAGGAATTTATGTAAATCAAACTAACGGCTCGGCCAACTACTTAAAAATTAAATTTCAGTTTAAAGAAAAAAACCTTTATGGAATTGGCACCAAAGTATATGCTTACCACAACGGAGCTCTTCAATTTAAAGAATTATTCCCCACCCGCGGTTGGCAAGCTTCTAGTGAACCTATGCTCCACTTTGGTTTTGGGAATATTACTGAAATAGATTCTGTAAAAATTATATGGCCTGATAAAACATATCAAATTCTTCAGAAAGTTACTACCAATCAATCTCTTGTTATTTCTCCTGAAAAAACACAGCCATATTCCTATGAAAAATATCCAAAGCGAACTCTTTTCAGAAAAACGGAAGACAATTTAGGAATAAATTACACCCACAAGGAAGACAATCACACCGATTTCAACTATCAGAAATTAATTCCTTACGAAGTGTCAGATCGTGGACCAGCAGCTGCTGTGGGTGATATGAATGGAGATGGCAAGAAAGATATTTTCTTGGGAGGCGCTAAAAATCAAAAGGCATCCATATTCCTTCAAACAGAAACTGGTTTCGAGCTGGGTAGCTTCCCTAGCATTGAAAATGACTCCATTTACGAAGATGTTTCAGCAAGCATTGTCAAGTCGGCAGCCACCAATAAAAGTCTTTTATCGGTTCTTTCTGGAGGCAACACAGTTTCTCCTTCGAAGAAATATCTCATCAATAGATGGTATCAGGAAAACAACGGTACTATGGAACAGCGAAATTTTGGGGATACTTATTATAATTCTTCAGTAATAAAAGGTGCTGATGCCAACTCAATAGAATATTCTACAATTATAGGAAACCATACTGTACCATTGGATTTTGGCAAACCACCTCCGCTTTCATTTTTAAAGAACAATGGTGATCGAGAAAATTATCCAGATTTTGGGATGGTCACTGATGCAGTCTGGGACGATTTCGACAATGATGGACAAACAGATCTTATTGTAGTGGGAGAATGGATGGCACCAAAATTCTTTAAAAACAATAGCGGTGAATTAACCGAAGTCTCCCCTTTAAAAAATAACGTGTCTGGTCTTTGGCAAACGATTATCCCCTTTGATATTGATAAAGATGGAGATACAGACTACCTCCTTGGGAATTGGGGTTTAAACACCAAATTTAAAGCGTCTCAGAGTGCTCCAATGAAAATGTACTACGCCGATTTTGATGATAATGGCAGTACTGAAACTATTTTAGCTATAGAGAAAGGAGGTCGTTACTATCCGCTTTTAGGCTTGAATGAATTAGCTGAACAGCTTGTTTTTCTTCGGAAGAAATTTGGAAACTATAAAGACTTTGCTGGCAAAACCATTGAAGAAATTTTAGGCAAAGAACTACTTAATAAAGCTACAATTTTTGAGGTCAACACATTAACCTCTGGCTTCTTGCGAAATACTGAGAATACCTTTATTTTTGAGCCGTTCGTAATGGAGTTACAAACGGCACCTATCAAGGCATTCGTGAAATACGATTTTGATGGTGATGGAAATGAAAGTGTATTAGCTGGAGGAAATTATTTTGGAGTAATTCCTTTTCATGGAAGGTTTGATAGTTTTTCAGGAGCTATGATTGATTCTGAGACTAAAATCACCCTCGGAAACCAACTCGGATTAGAAATGGAACACAAATCGGTGCGACATTTAAAAATAATACAACTAAACAACCAACCGTATTTACTAATAGTATACAACAATGAAACAGCCCAGGTATATGAGATTCAGGAATAAAAGAATCCCCCTCTTTATCTTTTTAGCACTCACAGTTCTTTTGAACTCTTGTGCCGATAAAAAAGCAGAGAAGAACAACGAACCGATTGTGATTACCACAAATCAATATCATAATTCAGTGGATCGTGTCACACAAATTATGGTACACGATATTTTTTCACCACCAGTTGCTAGTCGCATTTATGCCAACGCAAACATCGCAGCTTATGAAATTATTGCTCAAAAAGACGAAAACTACAATTCATTGACAGGACAGCTTAAAGAGTTTTCCTCTATTCCGAAGGCAGAAGAGGGAGTTAACTTACCACTAGCAGCTCTTGTTGCGCATATGGATGTAAGTAAAGCCCTTATCTTTTCAGAAGAAAAAATGGAAACCTATCGTGACAGTCTATATCAGGTTTGGAATGCGCAAAACCCTGCCGAATTTGAATTGGCAAAGTCGTACGGACTTGCGGTGAGCAATCACATAAAAAATTGGTATGACGGAGATTTTTACAAACAAACTCGCACCATGTCTAAGTTTACTGTAAATACTGACGACCCTTCTAGATGGCAACCAACTCCTCCATCCTATTTAGATGGAATTGAACCTCACTGGAACAAAATAAGACCTTTCGTTTTAGATTCAGCAGCTCAATTTAAGCCCACTCCTCCTCCTCCTTTTTCTATGGAAAAAGATAGTGATTTTTACAAAGAACTAATTGAAGTATATGACATTAGCGAGCGTATTACTGAAGAAGGCGATGAGTCTGAAGAAATTAAAATTGCTCAATTCTGGGACTGTAATCCTTATGTTTCTGTAACTCGTGGTCATTTAATGTTTGCGACTAAAAAAATCACACCAGGAGCTCACTGGATGGGAATTGTAAAAATAGCATGCAAAAAAGACGAGGCTAATTTCAATAAAACTGTATTAGCTTACACCAAAACATCTATGGGTGTTTATGACGGCTTTATTAGCTGCTGGGATGAAAAATATCGCAGTAATTTGATTCGTCCAGAGACGTTAATCAACCAAAGTATTGACGAAAATTGGAAACCCATTTTACAAACACCTCCCTTTCCAGAATATGTAAGTGGACACTCCGTGGTATCTGGGGCAGCAGCAACGGTGCTTACAGATATCTTTGGTGACAACTTTAGTTTTTTGGATGATACTGAATTACCATATGGCATACCCGTACGCTCCTTCGATTCATTTAACAAAGCAGCTCAAGAAGCCGCCCTTAGTAGAATGTACGGCGGTATTCATTACAGAGCTGCAATCGAAATTGGTTTGGAGCAGGGAATTAAGGTAGGTGAATTGATAATTAACAAGCTCGATATGTAATTCCCAATATGAAAAAATCCTTTCGAGTTTTATTTCTTTTAGCTTTGGTGATTGCAGGCGTTTGGTATTTCGGTCTAAAAAAAGATCATTATCAAATCTCTTTTACCACCAAACAACCTCCCGCCATTGTTTACAATCAAATTAAACAATGGCAAGGAACTAAAGATAGTGGTATCAAGAGTGCTAGTCTTAAAGATCAACAACGCTATTCATCCATTTCTCAAACGGTTCAAGTAGGTGATTCTATATTTAAATACGATTGGAATTTCTATCGCGAAGACGATTCCACCACTAAGGTTGATGTAAAGATTACGGATAAAAATAATTGGCTTATTCAAAAAATACAAGTGCCATTTTCTAAAAATGACTTTGTAAAACGAAGTATTCAAACAGTAAAAACAATTGGGAATGAACTTGTTACTGAAACTAAAAAGTTTAAAGTGCATTCCATAACCGACACTGTGTTTGAGGCACGTTACGCTGTATACCTTCCGCTTAAATCGGCTGTAAACAAAAAGGCGTCAACTATGTTGTATAGCATTGGTGATTTGATGGGCTACATTAACGAAAACGAAGTGAAATTACAAGGTGACCCCTATTTGGAAGTCACAAAATGGGATGAGGAATCATCTACAATTGAATATAATTTTTGTTTTCCCATTGCCAAATCAGATTCTCTTCCTGTTTCAGACCTAGTATTTTTCAAAGAGTCTCCTTCATTTCGAGGAATCAAAGCAGAATTTAATGGCAATTATGCCATTACAAATAATGCATGGTATTATTTGTTGGAATATGCCAAAAGAAACAATTTAAAAGTAAGAAACTTACCTACCGAAATATACCTTGACGACCCACAATCTGGGGGTGACGCTATGAGTTGGAAAGCACATATTTATCTACCTTTAATGGATGATTGATTCGGGTATTAATTCAGACGAAATACGGGATAGTTTTAAAAAATTATATGACGAATCGATTCATCTTTTACATCGCTTAACCACACCGCACGGTATTTTAGGCAGCACCGTAAAAGCAGATAATTACAAACGCATATGGGCTCGAGACAGTATTGTTTGTGGATTGGCTGGTTTAATGATTCGAGACGAAATTTTGATTGATGGATTAAAAAACTCATTGCTTACCCTAGCCAAATGCCAACACGAATTGGGAATGATTCCTTCCAATGTATTACCGACAGATTATACCGATATTTCCTTCGGAAGCTTGGTAGGGCGTGTGGATGCCAATACTTGGTTTGTAGTGGGCTGTTGTAGCTACTATCTCGAAACCAAAGATGAAGAAAATTGGGTACTATTAAAGCCTGCGGTAGCAAAGTGCCGTACTTATTTAAAAAGTGTCGAATTCAATGGAAATGGGTGGATCTACACTCCTTTGAGTGGCAATTGGGCAGATGAATATCCCGTCCATGGATATACACTCTACGACAATATGCTTCGATTATGGGGAGAGTCTCTTTGGGAAAAAATTACTGGAGAACCCATCGTGAATCTAGAAGAAATTAAACAGCGTAGTGTTACTAATTTCTGGCCTTCTAAGCTTACTTCAGAAGAAAATATCTATCACAAAGATGCGTTCCATAAATTAAATTTAAATGCAATCGAGCATTTTACTGCCTTCATTTTACCTGGTGTTTATGACCAACGCTTTGATGCCGCTGGGAATGCATTGGCATTATTACAAATGAAACTAGATGAAACGCAAAAAAAAAGAATCTCAAATTATATTTCAAAACTTACTTCGGAATTATCTAGAACTTTAATTCCAGCATTTTGGCCTATAATCACACCAGAAAGCACCGACTGGAATTTATTGAAAGGTAATTTTTCTTTCAGTTTTAAAAATGACCCAGGGGCTTTTCACAATGGTGGCATTTGGCCTGTATGGATGGGCCTCTTTTGTTTAGGACTTTCCAACAACGGTCTGCACAAAGAAGTTGAAATGATTATTTCTAGTTTTACAGAAACAGTTCTAGAAAATAAAGATTGGGACTTTCAAGAATTCTTTAACGCCACTACACTCCAAGTAGGAGGGAAAACGCAAATGGGTTATACCGCTTCAGGAATTATTTTCATGCAATTGGCACTAGATAAACAGCTTCATTCTTAAATTATTTTAGTTCCCTAATATTAAGAATTGAGTTAACGATAACGTTTTCGTTTCAATATTTGGACATTCCTAGTTCATTTATCTACTTTCTATCAAAAATTACAGATATTACAGTAAGAAATTTGTGATTCTTACATTACCAAATGCTAACTAAAACCATGAAGATCAAAAAACCGAACCTCTCCTTTTGGCAAATATGGAATATGAATGTTGGGTTTTTTGGAATCCAATTTAGTTTTGGACTGCAACAAACAGCGATTAATCCTATTTTCTCATACTTGGGAGCTGATCACGCAGATTTACCATTACTAAATTTAGCTGGACCGGTAACAGGATTACTCATACAACCCATCATTGGAGCAATTTCGGATAAAACTTGGTCTCCCAAATGGGGAGGGCGAAGAAAACCCTTCTTTTTAATTGGTGCAATTTTAGGTAGTTTATGTTTATTGGCTTTTCCGTTTAGTTCGCACTTATGGTTTGCCGTAGGATTGCTTTGGATTCTAGACGCAGCAAACAACACCGCCATGGAGCCTTATAGAGCGTTCGTGGGAGACAAACTACCCAATAACCAATTGACCTTTGGTTATCAGATGCAGAGTTTGTTTGTGGGTGCTGGAATTACTGTGGCCAATTTTTCTTTATTTCTTTTTCAGGATTGGTTCAGCATACCTCCAGTTGAAACTGCAAGTCTTTGCAGCACAGCAACTGAGACAGTATCAGCCATACCCAAATGGGTGTATTATTCTTTCTTTTTAGGAGCTTTTGCTTCAATTGCTACTATACTTTGGTCGATTTGGAAAACACCAGAAATACCTCCTTCAGAAGAAGAATTAAAGAAACTAAATGAATTCAACAAAGGAAAGCCATTGCCTATCTTTCAAATTTTAAGTGTCCTCTTTGTCATTTTATCTTTACCTACATTATTAGGTTATTCAATGGGTTATATTTTTCCTAGCCTATTTGAAAACATCAACCTTCTGGTTATAATTATATTGGTTATTGCCTTCATTTGGCTTTTCTATTTGTACAAGCTTATCAAGAGAAACAAAGTAAATAACTCCATTAAAAAACTGGGAGACTTATTGCACCCATTTATTGAATCTGCCGATGCCATTGGGCACATGCCAAAAATGATGTGGAAATTGGCTGGAGTCTATTTCTTTCAATGGTACGCCTTGTTTATTTATTGGCAGTTTATAACCCCTATGCTTAGATCAAGCTTGTTTGGAATTAGTCACAATGATGATGAAAAATACAAAGCCATTATTGACGCATGTAAGGCTGGTGAAACCATAAGTACTGTCGATGTATCATTTGCGCAAAATATGAACGTAATGGCTGGAGAGGCACTTGCTCAAACTGGTCTTATGAATGGAACTTACAACTTGGTCACCATGTTAGTTGCTTTGGCACTTGTTCCTTTTGCTCGCAAATATAGCTCCAAAGCAGTATATGTTGTGAGCTTATTTTTTACAGGAATGGCTATGCTTTCCATGCCTTTTATTAGCAATGAATATGCCCTTTTAGCACCTATGATACTATTTGGAATTGGATGGGCTGCCATGATGGGAATACCATATGCAATGGTTTCTAAAGTGATTCCAGAAGATAAACGTGGTGTTTATATGGGAATCGTGAACATGATGATTGTGATTCCAATGCTCATACAGACGGTTACTTTTGGACCGATCATCAAAAATTTACTCAATAACAATGCTGAAAACGCCATTTTGTTTGGTGGGGTATTTTTTATAATTGCCGGGTTATTGGCATTTAGACTTACCAAAGGAGTTTCAGAAAAAATGGTGAAATGAAAAACACGGGCATAAAAATATCACTTTTTTTAATCTATTTTGTATTTGCTGCTCTCCTTAACAGTGTCGGAATACTTGTAGAAAGATCACAAGAAGTCTATGAAGTAGTAAAAGGAGATGCCGCATTTTTAGAACTATTCAAAGATTTATCCATTGCGCTGGTATCCTTTATTATTGGATCATTCCTACCAAAAATTGGTTATAAAAAAGGGATGCTTATTAGCTTAGCCTTAGTGTTTTTTGGATGTTTAGGCATGTATCTTGGAAATTCATTTTGGTCTGTTAAAATTTTATTTGCGGTTACAGGTTTGAGTTTTGCGATAGTAAAAGTTGCGGTTTATGCACTCATTGGATATGTCACAGATGGCAAAGATGACCATCGAAGATTGATGAGTTTTGTTGAAACCATTTTTATGGTAGGCATCATATTTATGTATCTGGTGTTCCCATTATTTTATGATGACAATGATCAAGATGCTTGGCTCAATGCTTACTTATTGATGGCGGGGATTATAGCCATTGCATTCACCATAATATTATTCTCCAAATTCAGCTTAGAGATTGAAAAAAAAGAGACAACAGTTTTACAAGATATTCAGGCAATGCTTCGTTTATTTCTAAATCCACTTATTTGGATTTTCGCGATTTTTGCATTTTTCTATGTCATGACTGAACAGGGCATTATGACCTGGCTACCTACCTTCAATAAAGAAACTTTACACATTAAAGCAAAACTTGCAACTCAAATGGCTGTGATACTTATGGCGTCATTTGCTGTTGGACGATTTATTACTGGATTATTGGTAAAAAAAATAAAGTGGATTTAAATTGCAGTAACTGGAATTATTTGTTCCGCTGCACTTGTTTTGATTGTGTTGCCTATGGCAAACAATGTGCCAGATATGACTATTACTAAATTAGAAGACCTTCCATTAGTTTCATTTCTATTTCCAATGATAGGTCTATTTCTGGCTCCCCTTTACCCTTTAATAAGCTCAACCGTTTTATCTGCAACCGATAAAAGTCATCATAGTGCTTTGGCAGGAATATTAACTTTTGTCTCTGCTCTTGGCGGAACCTTGGGCTCCGTGATTATTGGCAATCTATTCGATCATTTAGGAGGGAACAAAGTCTT
>JAESTG010000104.1 GCA_016763715.1 Flavobacteriaceae bacterium | reverse complement strand
AGTCAAAGAAACTATAGAACCCCCTATTAAAGCTGAATTAGAATACCGTTTCAACGCACAATTGGGAGAGGGCGCTTTCTGGAATTACAAAACACAAGAATTTTATTGGATTGACATCCTAGGCAAGGAAGTACATATTTATAATCCAGAAACCAAAGTAGATCGCTCCTTCCCCACCCCTTCCCGCGTCGGGACTGTGGTTCCACAAACCGATAGTACTGCCGTGATTGCTTTAGACGCCGGGATTTATATTCTGAACACCAATAATGGAGCAATAGAAATTCTTTCGGATGTAGAAAAAGAAATGGCCTTCAATCGTTTTAACGATGGTAAATGCGATCCTAATGGGAACCTTTGGGTTGGCTCTATGCATTTGGATGAAAGTGAACCTTTGGGAAGTGTATACAAGGTTTCTAGCGATGGGAAAACCACTAAAATGATTGATAGTGTTACCATATCCAATGGGATTGTTTGGACTAAGGATGCCTCTATCATGTATTATATAGACACCCCAACGGCACAAATAAGGGCATACGATTATGACAAAATTAATGCTACCATATCCAATGGCCGTACTGTTGTATCAGTTCCAGAGACATTAGGTTATCCCGATGGGATGGCAATTGATGAAAAGGGGATGCTTTGGGTAGGCTTATGGAATGGAAATGGTGTAGCTAGATTCAATCCAAAAACGGGTGAACTCATGTCAAAAATAAAAGTTCCTGCACATAATGTGACAGCTTGTGCGTTTGGTGGGCCAAATTTGGACAAATTATATATTACTACGGCACGAGTAGATATGACTAAAGAAGAAAGTGCTAAGTACCCGTTGGCAGGATCTATTTTTGTTGCCAGCCCTGGTGTAAAGGGTGTTCAAAGTGATTTCTTTGCTGAAAAGATTACAAATGAATAGAGTAATTGTAGTCATGGGGGTTAGCGGTTGTGGAAAAACTTCAGTCGGAAGACAATTGGCTATGGAATTAAAATCATCGTTTCATGATGCTGATGATTTCCATCCTCCTTCCAATATTCTCAAAATGAAAAATGGGTTTCCGCTCAATGACAAAGATCGTTATCCTTGGCTTGAAGAACTAGCATTGCACTTAGACATATGGAGAAAAGAAGGCGGTGCTGTATTGGCTTGTTCGTCGCTTAAAGAAGATTATCGGAAAATTTTAGCAGCTAATGCTAAGATTAATTGGGTGTATCTTTCTACCAATTTTGAAATCATTTTTAACCGAATGAAAAAACGAGATCATTTTATGAAGGCAGAAATGTTGCAGTCACAGTTCGATACATTGGAAGTTCCAAATTATGGAATACAAGTAGATAGTAGTACCACCACAAAGGAAACAGTTGCCAGAATTTTATCATTATTGGATGGAAATGAATAATAAAACTAACTTCGGAATTATAGGGATGGGTGTTATGGGGCGTAGTTTGGCTAAAAACATTGCAGGAAATGGCTTTTCTCTATCGATTTATAATCGTCTGACTGAAGCTGAAAAGCACGTAATTCCTAACTTTCTGAAGGAGACCGAATCTTTGGATATTCAGGGATTTACCGAAATTAAATCCTTTATAGGTTCATTAGCATCACCTCGAAAGATTCTTTTAATGGTCAACGCGGGTACAGCCGTGGATTCAGTTATTGAACAATTACTGCCATCCTTAGAGAAAGGAGACCTCATTATTGATGGAGGAAACTCGCATTATCAAGATACACAAAGGAGATGTGCTCAATTGGAGCAAATATCCATACAGTATTTAGGTGTGGGAGTTTCAGGAGGCGAACAAGGAGCTCTTTATGGCCCTTCAATGATGGTTGGGGGTAATATAAAGGCATATGGTTTGGTGCAGCCAATATTTGAAGCTATAGCCGCCAAAGATAAAAACAGACAAGCTTGTGTTTCTCTTTTAGGCTCGGATGGTTGTGGTCACTTTGTAAAAACAATTCACAATGGTATTGAGTATGCCGAGATGCAACTCCTTGCCGAATGCTACTCCCTCCTTGCTTCTACTCATTCTTACGAAGAGATAGCAGCAGTATTTAAAGAATGGAACAAAGGAGTGTTAGCTAGTTACCTCTTAGAAATTACGGCTGATATTCTTACTAAAAAAGAAGGAAAGGATTATTTGCTTGACCTTATCTTAGATAAGGCTGGTAGCAAAGGAACAGGCTCATGGTCATCTCAAATTGCTTTTCAATTGGGTGTTCCTGCTTCCATGATTAATGCGGCAGTCACAGCAAGATATCTTTCCATGCTGAAAGAGAAGCGTGTTGCTATGGCATCTTTGGTGGGAGAGGTAATTGATTCTCAGAGTACTATTGACGTAGAAACGCTGAAGCAAGCATATCATTTTGCCAAACTTATAAATCATTATCAAGGTTTTGAAATAATAAAGTCCGCTTCCGAAGCGCATCAATGGAATGTAAATTTGAGTGAAATTTCCCGTATATGGACTCAAGGCTGTATTATAAAGTCGCAACTTATGGAATCCCTTGTTCAACTTTTTAAAGAAGACAATGATTTGTTGAAACAGCCTACATTTGTTTCCGAAGTGAAAAATAAAACAAACGAGGTTAATATAGTGTTAAATAATGCATTCAATCAAAGTATTGCAACTCCATGTATATCAGGAGGTTTGCAGTATTGGATTTCAATTACTTCAGAAAAATCTGGTGCTCATTTAATTCAAGCACAACGTGATTATTTTGGAGCACATACCTATCAAAGAAACGACAAACCACCTACCGGATTTTTCACCACTAACTGGACCGCAAATGGATAGTACTTTGCTTATTGCCATTGGAGTTGGAATCGCCGTATTGCTTATTCTTATCCTTCAATTTAAAATACAAGCTTTCCTAGCTTTGCTTATTTCAAGCATTGTAGTGGGGATTATTGCAGGAATGGAGCCCTACACTATTATAGAGACTATTCAAGAAGGGATGGGAAGTACATTGGGTTTTGTGGCTGTTGTGGTTGGTTTGGGAGCTATGTTTGGTGCCATTCTTGAACATTCGGGTGGCGCAGAGGCCATTGCTTCGTTTCTCTTAAAACATTTCAAGGAAAAAGGAACCTCTTGGGCTTTGATGCTTACAGGGTTTTTCATTGCAATTCCTGTATTCTTTGATGTCGCTTTTATTATTCTCGTTCCTATGATTTATTCGCTTCAGCGGAAGTCTAAAAAGTCACTACTACTTTATGGAATACCGCTACTGGCAGGTCTTGCCATTACACATTCTTTTATTCCCCCTACGCCTGGTCCTGTTGCAGTGGCTGATATTTTAAATGCAGATTTGGGTTGGGTAATCGTCTTTGGGTTTGTAGTAGGTATCCCAACAGCTATTATTAGCGGACCCATTTTTGGTCGTTATATAGCCAAGCGCATTCATATTGATGCACCAGAATTGGTT
>JAESTG010000103.1 GCA_016763715.1 Flavobacteriaceae bacterium | reverse complement strand
TTTGAAGGTGCTTTAAATAAAGAGTTAGTTAAGAAAATTAAATTCGATGGCATTGCCAATGATGTTATTGAACATTTGGAAACCCCAGATTATTTCAACGTAATGAAAACTGCTATTGATCATAGTGATGCCATCATAGTTGGATCGAGTGATCTTTCTTCCAATTTTGAAGAATATCTTAAAAATCTCGAAAAACCTGTGTTAAAATTTCACAATAAAGAAGAATTTTCTCAAGCATATTTAGACTTTTACGAATCGAAAGTATTAGACTAAAAACACTGATGTATCTATGAAGATGAAGTATATTTTGCCTAAAATTGGGGCAATTGTGGTAGTGATTATCGCCTTAGCCTCCTGTGAAGAAGACTTTAGTAATATCAACACCAATATAATAGACCAAAATTTTACTGCCGAACTTGATGAATCGAAGACGGTGATTGCTTACAGTAAAAAAATTCCATCGGTACAAACCAATGGATTGCCTGTATATCAACTAGGAATCTATAATGACCCTGTTTATGGGAAAACAACGGCTAATTTATTAGCTCAAGTAACACTCAGAGATGGAGATGTAGCCCCAGACTTTGGAGATTGTACCGTTTTAGACAGCGTTGTGTTGTATTTACCTTTCTTTAGTGATGCCGTTGTTAATGGCGATAAGACTACCTACACTTTGGATTCTATCTACGGAAACGATCCTATCAATATTTCCATTTACGAATCTAATTTATTCTTAAGAGATTTTGACCCTAATTCTAACTTTGAAGAATTCCAAAAATACTACTCTAATGATGGTCCAATTTTTAAGGATCAAATTATTACTGGTGGGGTGAATAATTTGATGTATAAAATAGAAAATTTTGTACCCAGCAATGAGCCTCATACTATTATTGTCACACAATTAAACGAGCAGGGTGCTGAAGAAGATGTGCTAGAGGAGTTGCCTCCAGGTATTCGAGTGAAACTACCTTTGGCCTTTTTTGAACAAAAAATTATAGCAAACGGTGGTTCTTTAGCTTTACTGAATAACAACAACTTTAGAGAATTCTTTAGAGGTATTTATTTTGAGGTTGAATCTGACACAGATGATGGTAATTTAGTTTTGTTTGAATTGAATGATTCAGATAATGATCCTATGAATGATGCTCGCATTAGTTTGTTTTATACGTTCAAGTCCTTAACCGGAAATCAAACATGTGAAACTGCAGATCTTGAGGAAATTGATGGTGATATCGATTTACTTTTCAATGCCATTTCGGTAAATGTATTTGAAGATGACATACCTACCGAAATTGAAAACACCCTGTCTAGTGCTAATGTTACCGAGGGTGAAGAGACGCTATATGTTCGTGGAGGAGAAGGTGTGTTAACCATTATTGAGCTTTTTGGCCCCGATACAGACGGAAATGGTGTTGCTGATGAATTGGAAGATTTACGAGACAAAGGGTGGCTAATCAATGAAGCTAATTTGATATTCTATGTGGATCAGGATAAAATTGAGGGTGGCTCAGCCGAACCGGAGCGCCTCATTATATATGATGCTAAAAATGGCAGGCGTTTGATTGATTTTGATTTTGACCTTACTTTTAGCTCTGAACCCATTGATGCAATTACGGAGCACTTAGGAAGGTTGGAAAGAGGTAGTGATGGTAATGGAGATTTTTATAAAATAAAGATTACTTCTCATTTAAGTGATGTTATTAGTAACGATTCTATTAATGTGCCACTCGGCTTAATTGTTTCTCAGAATGTAACTGAACCAGCTTTTCAAAGCCTAGAAAGTGAACTTTCACCAAGACCAGGGCTAAGTATTGAAGATATTCCAGTATCTGGAGTCATCGCGCCGCAGGGAACAGTTCTCTTTGGTAATAAGACTAGCAATACGTCTAAAAGGCTAAAACTTCAAATATTTTATACTGAACCTGAATAAATCTAGACTATGTGTGGAATTGTAGGTTATATAGGTGCAAGACAAGCCTATCCCATCATTTTAAACGGCTTAAAACGTCTAGAATATAGAGGGTATGATAGCGCTGGTGTTGCTTTGTTTGATGGTTCGGATGTTGTGGTATCCAAAACCAAAGGAAAAGTAGCTGATCTTGAGGCTCTTGTTAAGAAAGAAATTAAAACGGATGCAAATCTAGGAATTGGTCATACGCGTTGGGCAACTCACGGTGTGCCAAATGATGTTAATTCACATCCACACTATTCCAATAGTGGAGACTTGGTTATCATTCATAACGGAATTATTGAAAACTACGCTTCCATCAAAAAGGAGCTTATCAACAGAGGATATACCTTTGAAAGTGATACAGACACAGAAGTGTTAGTAAACCTCATTGAGGATATCAAAAAGAAAGAAAATGTCAAGTTAGGAAAAGCTGTGCAAATTGCTCTTAACCAAGTCATTGGGGCTTATGCAATTGCAATTTTCGATAAAAACAAACCAAATGAAATTGTAGTGGCCAAATTGGGAAGTCCATTGGCTATAGGAATTGGAGAGAATGAGTTTTTTATTGCGAGTGATGCAACACCATTTATTGAGTTTACAGACAATGCTATTTATTTGGAAGATGAGGAAATGGCAATTATCCGACTTGAGAAAGGGGTGAAAGTTCGTAAAATAAAGGATAATAGTTTGGTGAACCCTTACATTCAGAAGTTACAATTAAATTTGGAGCAGATTGAAAAAGGGGGTTATGACCATTTCATGCTGAAAGAAATTCACGAACAACCTAGTGTAATTAAGGATACGTACAGAGGTCGATTATTGGCGAAAGAAGGAATAATTAAATTAGGAGGCCTTCAGGATCATATTAAAAAGTTCACTAATGCCGAACGGATTATTATTGTTGCTTGTGGAACTTCATGGCATGCTGGATTGGTAGCTGAGTATATTTTTGAAGATTTAACTCGTATTCCTGTAGAAGTTGAATATGCTAGTGAGTTCAGATATCGCAACCCAATAATTTCTGAAAGGGATGTTGTAATTGCTATCTCTCAGAGTGGAGAAACGGCAGATACCTTGGCTGCTATTAAGTTAGCTAAGAAAAAATGTGCTTTTGTATACGGAATTTGTAATGTAGTTGGTTCAACCATTTCACGTGAGACTCATAGTGGAACTTATACCCACGCTGGCCCGGAAATTGGAGTTGCTTCTACCAAAGCATTTACGACTCAGATTACAGTGCTAACCATGATTGCACTTAAAATTGCCGATGCCAAAGGAACGATTTCTCAAAGTAAATACATGGAGCATTTACGAGAGTTAGAATTGATACCTTCCCATGTGGCTAATGCCCTGAAAAGTGAAGACAAAATAAAAGAGATTGCTGAGGTTTTTAAGGACGTGTCTAATTTTCTTTACCTCGGAAGAGGATACAACTTCCCTGTAGCTTTGGAAGGTGCTCTTAAGCTGAAAGAGATATCATATATTCACGCTGAAGGATACCCAGCTGCTGAAATGAAGCACGGCCCTATTGCACTAATTGATGAGCAAATGCCTGTAGTGGTGATTGCCGTAAATAGTAATCACTATGAAAAAGTAGTGAGTAATATTGAAGAGATTAAAGCAAGAAAAGGAAAAATTATCGCTGTTGTTACTGAAGGAGACACCGAAGTAAAGCAATTGGCAGATTATATTATGGAAGTTCCTAAAACCCCAGAAGGTTTAAGTCCGCTTGTTACTACGATACCTTTACAGTTGCTTTCTTATCATATTGCGGTGATGCTTGATCGAAATGTAGATCAGCCTCGTAATTTGGCTAAGAGTGTGACGGTGGAGTAGGTTCGTAATTTTATTTTTGGGCTAGGGATAGTAGTGGAAATCCCACATCCGCCATAGGCGGAGTGGAATTGAAACGAATAGCTTGGCCGACAAGCTTTGAGTACCGAAAAGGGCAGGAGGAGCCTCCAAATTAGATGAAGCAAGTCGCTAATTGAATTTCAAAAAAACCATTCAAAATTTTAGCCTTTTCCATTGCAATTTTGTAATAGAAAAACATATCTTTGCACCGTTAAAAAAGGGGTTGCTAGGAGCAGGCCTATATAGCTAAAAAATAAACAATTACACATGTCACAGGTTATAGGAAAAGTTTCACAGATTATTGGCCCAGTAGTAGACGTTGAGTTCGCTAGCGGAGCTGACCTTCCGAAAATTTACGATTCACTTGAAGTGGATAATAATGGCGTCTTATTGGTACTCGAAGTTCAATCTCATATTGGAGAGAGTACTGTGCGTACTATTTCTATGGACTCTACCGATGGTTTGAGCCGAGGAGTGGATGTTGTTGCAACAGGAGCTGCTATTCAAATGCCTATTGGTGACGATGTGTATGGCCGTCTTTTTAACGTAATTGGAGATGCTATTGATGGTATTGGGAATCTTCCAAAGGCAGGAGCCAATGGATTGCCAATTCACCGAGAAGCACCTAGATTTGAAGACCTTTCTACCTCTGCTGAAATACTTTTTACTGGAATTAAAGTAATTGACCTTATCGAACCTTATGCAAAAGGAGGTAAGATTGGATTATTTGGTGGAGCAGGAGTTGGTAAAACAGTATTGATTCAAGAATTGATTAACAACATTGCTAAAGGGCATGGTGGTTTATCTGTATTTGCTGGAGTAGGGGAGCGTACTCGTGAAGGGAATGACTTACTTCGTGAGATGCTAGAGTCTGGAATTATAAAATATGGTGATGATTTCTTACACTCCATGGAAAATGGCGGATGGGATTTGAGTAAAGTTGATAAAGCAGCATTAAAAGAGTCTAAAGCGACTTTCGTATTTGGACAAATGAACGAACCTCCTGGGGCTCGTGCACGTGTGGCTTTATCTGGTTTAACTATTGCAGAATACTTCCGTGATGGAGCAGGTGATGGACAAGGGAAAGATGTACTTTTCTTCGTTGATAACATTTTCCGTTTTACACAAGCAGGTTCTGAAGTGTCAGCATTATTAGGACGTATGCCATCGGCGGTAGGGTACCAACCAACATTGGCTACTGAGATGGGTGCTATGCAAGAGCGTATTACTTCAACTAAAAGAGGATCAATTACTTCGGTACAAGCGGTATATGTGCCTGCAGATGACCTTACCGATCCAGCACCAGCAACAACCTTTGCTCACTTGGATGCTACCACGGTATTATCACGTAAGATTGCTGAATTAGGTATCTACCCTGCGGTGGATCCATTAGATTCTACTTCTCGTATTTTGACAGCAGATATTCTTGGAGACGAGCATTACGATTGTGCACAACGTGTAAAACAATTGTTACAGCATTATAAAGAATTACAAGATATCATTGCCATTTTAGGGATGGAAGAACTTTCTGAAGAGGATAAATCGGCAGTAGGACGTGCCCGTCGAGTACAGCGCTTCCTTTCTCAGCCTTTCTTTGTTGCGGAGCAATTTACTGGTATTCCTGGAGTATTGGTGGATATCAAAGAAACAATTAAAGGTTTCAATATGATTATGGACGGAGAATTAGATCACATTCCTGAAGCTGCATTTAACTTAAAAGGGACTATCGAAGAAGCGATAGAAGCTGGAGAGAAAATGTTGAGCGAAGTATAAAATTAGTGAGTAGTTGAAAGAATGATAGTAACAAACGGCACTATTCTTTATAACTACTAACTGAAAACTTAAAAACATGTATTTAGAAATTGTAACTCCTGAGGCATCTTTAGTAAGTGGTGAAGTAACTTCGGTTACTGTCCCTGGTGTAGATGGAGAATTCCAAATGTTGAATAATCACGCATCGGTTGTATCATTGCTTGGAGAAGGCAAGGTGAAGTTTGATGGGAATCCTACTATTGCTGAAGGTTTTGAGAAAAAATTTACTCAGACAGATGGTAAATGGGTGCTCGAAATCAATAGTGGAACGGTACAAATGAATAATAATAAGGTGATTGTTTTGGCAGATTAAAACAGTTCTTATAAACCAAATAAAGTTCCAAATCCTGAATAGGATTTGGAACTTTTCTTTTTAGGGTATTCCCTTCCATCTAAGGAGTTTCGTATTATTGCATTGTGATTTC
>JAESTG010000102.1 GCA_016763715.1 Flavobacteriaceae bacterium | reverse complement strand
TCCATTTCTGGCATCATAACATCAAGAATAATGAGATGCGGCTGATGCTTCTTAGCCATCGTAATTGCCTTAGCACCATTCTCAGCTTTGAATATTTGGTATCCTTCAGCAGATAAATTATAACCTATAATTTCAAGAATATCTGGCTCATCGTCTACTAGAAGTATTTTGGTGTCTTTCTTTTTCATAATAGTTACTGCTCTTTTGGCGCGCTAAAGATACTTCATATTCTTCCTCGTGTAGCTTTCTTTACAGGATGTTAACGATTAAGTAACATTCCGATTTAAATTTAAGTAAAAAGAGACCATTGGTTTAACATGAATCAAATTATTTAAATAATCCTCTCAAAGAGATAGAAGAGTATTTATTACTTATTTTTGGGTTTCCTTCGGAAAAGGTGCCATGCTCGAACAACAAATCTTTCATATTAAATCCAAACAAGATTTCGAAAATATCGCTTTAGAGGTATTTCACTTCCAATACGAACAGGTTTCTGTGTATCGTCAATATTGTGAATTACTAAATATACAAACCAATACGATTAAAACGATTCGTGACATCCCCTTTTTGCCCATTGAATTTTTTAAAAAACTACCCATAATTACTTCAGAAAAAAAACCAGAAACCACTTTTACTAGTAGCGGCACCACGGGAAGTACGACCAGCAAGCATCTCATAGCGAATCTAACGGTATACCGACAAAGCTTTCTAGACGGGTTCCACCATTTTTATGGAGATCCTAGCCAATTCATTATCCTAGCATTATTACCTTCTTATTTAGAAAGAGAAGACTCTTCTCTGGTTTATATGGTAGATCAACTAATTAAAGAGACCCACAATTTGAACAGTGGTTTCTATTTGAACAATCTGGATATTCTTGCTGAAAAACTCGTCCAACTAGACGCTGGAGATAGAAAAGTTTTATTACTTGGCGTTTCCTATGCCCTACTTGATCTTATCGAAAAACAAACTTTTAAGCTGAAAAACACCTATGTAATGGAGACTGGAGGCATGAAGGGGCGTCGAAAAGAAATGATTAAAGAAGTTCTGCATGACACACTAAAATCTGGTTTTGGGGTTCAGAAAATTCATAGTGAATATGGCATGACCGAACTGCTTTCTCAGGCATATTCCAAAGGGAACGGGCTATTTAGCTGCCCTCCGTGGATGCGTATTCTCACTAGAGACCCCGAAGACCCACTTACTCTAATTGACGGAAGCACTGGGGGTATTAATGTAATCGATTTAGCCAATATAAATAGCTGTTCTTTCATTGCAACACAAGATTTGGGGAAAATACATCCCAATGAAAGTTTCGAAATTTTAGGTAGATTTGACACTAGCGACATTCGTGGCTGCAATTTGATGGTTTTATAAATGACAACACCTCCTAAAAAAAATAACGGCTGCCTTTGGATATTCATCTTCGGACTGGTTAGTTTATTTGGATGGATACTTATAAGTGTGATTGTCGATGTAAACTCGTTAATAACTGGACTTGCAGCTATGGTTTTAGCTGCCTTTCTCACTTCGAAATGGGTAGGGAAACCATCCCTAAAAGGACTCCTTATTAACGCAAGCGTCACCTTTTTAATTATAGCTGGCCTCCGATTAATCTCTGGATTTTTCCTTGAGACCGTAACTAGAATTACTGAAGAAACCACCTTTATTGAAGAAGAAGGGGTTGGGGTTTCAACTATTATTGAAGCGCAGGATACAGTGCAAGTTTATTCAAGTCATCGCGTATGGAGGGACAACTACGGAAATAACTATGAAGGCGACTTGGTTGTTCGGAAAAAAGACTATCAGCGTTTGCAAGGACATGTTGGAAAATGGACTTTTAAACCTGGTTCGGGTCATTTTTGGGGAAATCTATATGATTATTTAGACCAAACAGATACACCAAGTTTGGATTTGGTTATGGATACTTTTCAAAAAATCCATCTCGAAAAAAAACTCAACCAAATGGAATTTGCCGAGATGGTTGTCTCATGCATTCAAGATATTCCGTAT
This sequence comes from Flavobacteriaceae bacterium, assembly GCA_016763715.1. The sequence continues at coordinate 2,660 of JAESTG010000102.1, read as the reverse complement.
TCGTTTATTTTTAAAGAGGAATGCCTCCCTGCACACAACTACGAAACATCCATTCGGTCAATTTTAGAAGAATGTCCAGATTGTTGTATGGGAAATGTCCCCTACGGAATTCAGAACCCAGTGTCTTTTCTTCAGAATTTAAGAGGAGACTGCGACACGAGAACCGTAATAATTTATTCGATTTTAAAACATTATGATTACGACGTGGCCATTTTGAATAGCGAATTTTACAGACACTCTATTTTGGGTATTAATTTACCCGCCGCTGGTATTTACAAACTGCACTACGGAAAAAAATATGTAGTCTGGGAAACCACTGCAAAATATTTTGAAGCTGGCATTTTACCCAATAATTTTAATAATATCACCCATTGGAACGTGGTACTCACAAGTAAATAAAATAAACACCAGAAGCTTCAGAAATAGCTGATGGAACTAAATAAAGAACAATGAACAAGCAACTTTTTACTCTGGCTTTTTTCGAGATTATCATTTCTATTGTGGTCTCAGTTGTTATTATTTACCTATCCTACAGTATGTTACACAAGTTATTTTTTAAAAAAATGGACTTAAAAGGAGGGAATACTGCATTTACTGTTTTCACTTCTGGCGTCGTGCTTTCTATTGGGCTTATTTTGAGCGAAATACTACCTTCTATCACCAATGTGGTTCGGCTATCAACTACTCAAACCAACGTCGTAGATTATGGAGTGATTGTACAATATTCAGGATTATATTCGTTCATAGGTTTTTTGGCTGCCGTGATAATTAACGCCTCAGTTTTCTTTCTATTTTCAATTCTAACAAGAGGTGTCAATGAGTTTGAAGCCATTAAAGAAAATAATGTGTCTATCGCTATTTTAGTAGTGGCGACGCTATTAAGTATCACGCTTATTGTGAAAGAAAGTATTGCACTTTTAATAAGTTCATTAATTCCTTATCCTCAAGTTTCTAACTTTTTATAAAAGCTTGTAAGGAATTATATAAAATATAGACTTAGTAACTGTTATGAAAAAGGAACATTAAGATTCCTTCATAATTGGTTGGTTAGTTAGTTTTGAAAACCCTTCACACTTGTGAGGGGTTTTCTCGTTATAAACGTACTCTATGATACTACCTTGATAATAAAATAGTTTTTCTTTCCTCTTTGTAACAACACAAATTGCTCATTAATAAGATTCTTAGAAGTAACTTTAAACGTATCGGTTACTTTTTCTTTGTTTACTGAAATAGAATTTTCCTTCAAAGCACGTCTTGCCTCTCCGTTGGACTTTAAAAACCCCGTCTTTTCGGCCAAAGCAGCAATAATATCTAATCCATTTTCAATTTCGGCTTCTGCAACTTCAGCTTGAGGTACTCCATCGAAAATCTCCAAAAAGGTATCCGAATCTAGTCCTTTCAGATCTTGAGAAGTCGATTTCCCGAATAAAATGCCAGCTGCCCTTATCGCATTTTCATAATTATCTTCTCCATGAACTGTAATGGTCACTTCTTGAGCCAATCTCTTTTGCAACAAACGCATATTCGGCGCCTCTTGATGCTCATTTACCAACCCATCGATAGTTTCTTTATCCAAAAACGTAAATATTTTAATGTATTTCTCCGCATCCTCATCACTGGTATTCAACCAATACTGATAGAACTTATATGGTGATGTTCGTTTGGGATCTAACCAAATATTACCTCCCTCGCTTTTCCCAAACTTACTTCCATCACTTTTTGTAATTAACGGACACGTAAGCGCATATCCTTTACCTCCTCCAATACGTCTAATTAATTCAGTTCCTGTGGTGATATTTCCCCATTGATCGCTACCACCCATTTGTAGGGTACAATCATTATTTTTATAGAGGTGTAAAAAGTCATACCCCTGTACCATTTGATACGTAAACTCAGTAAATGACATTCCATCTTGCCCTTCTCCAGTAATTCTGTTTTTCACCGAATCTTTCGCCATCATATAATTGATAGTAATATGTTTTCCAACATCACGAATAAAGTCTAGAAAACTGAATTCCTTCATCCAATCGTAATTATTCACCATAACCGCCTCATTATCTGCTCCCGAATCAAAATCTAAAAAATGAGATAATTGTAATCGCACACATTCCTGATTGTGTCGCAAGGTTTCCTCATCCAATAAATTACGCTCGCTAGATTTCCCTGATGGGTCTCCAATCATCCCCGTGGCACCACCAACTAGAGCAACTGGCTTATGCCCGCTTCTTTGAAAAAATGCTAATAACATGATAGGAACCAAATTTCCTATGTGCAAAGAATCTGCCGTAGGATCAAAGCCAATATAAGCCGATCGCATTTGTTCCAGTAAGTGGGTTTCGGTATCTGGCATGACATCGTGTATCATTCCCCTCCATTGTAGCTCTTCAACAAAATTATTAGGCATGTTTTTGAAATTTTGGTAAAGATAGTGGGATGACTGAAAAGAGAAAAGTTTATTGTAAAAAACCCTACTTTTACGCCATGATTTTAGTCACAGGAGGAACTGGTTTGGTAGGAGCACATTTGCTGTATTCACTACTTCAAAAGCATGATAAGGTGCGCGCAACACATCGTTCCTCAAGTGATTTGGGAGATGTAAAAAAGGTTTTCTCTTTTTATACTGAAAATTCTGAAGCCGTATTTAATAAAATTGAATGGAT
>JAESTG010000101.1 GCA_016763715.1 Flavobacteriaceae bacterium | reverse complement strand
AGAGCTTACCCAAAATTTAGAGGTGATTCTAAGTTTAGTACTTGGATGTATCGTGTAGCACTTAATACTGCCATCACATTATATCGCAAGAGTAAGCGTAAAGTAAAAACTCAGGATTTTGAAGGAGTAAGTTTTAAAATTTCTTCGGAAGAATATGATAGTACCATTGAAGACCAATTGAAGCTCATGTATGATGCGGTAAAAACTTTGGGAGATATAGATAAAGCTCTAGTATTCCTTTATTTGGAAAATAAAAATTACAGAGAAATATCATCTACACTTGGTATTACAGAAGTAAATGCACGTGTAAAGATGAATAGAATAAAAGAAAAATTAAGAACCGTTTTGAACCCATAAGTTATGGATCAACTAGAAGCATTAAAAAAAGAATGGCAAACTAGGGATCAGGAGTTCCCTAAATTGACATACAAGGACATTTATCCAATGTTATTGAAAAAATCCTCTTCCATTCTGAAATGGATTGTGGTTATAAGTCTATGTGAAATATTATTTTGGATACTACTCTCCTTGGTCATCCCAGAATCTAGCAATGAATTTTACGAAGAGTTGGGCCTTAAAAGTATCTTTAAATGGATGAATATTATTAATTACGCCGTAGTTGCTTTTTTTATCTATTTGTTTTATCGCAACTACAAGAAAATACAAGTAACCAATTCTATCAAAATTTTGATAGAAAACATACTTAAAACACGAAAGGCTGTTCACTATTTTGTGTACTACAATATTGGGATGGCAATAGCTCTATTGGTAGGTACTAACTTATACTACTATTCGCATCAAGAAAAATTGATGGAGCTTCTTAAGAATCAAGATATATATGGAGCTATACCAGCTGAGGCTGTTGTCAATAAATTCTTCATTTATAATTTTATTGCAGGCATCATGATTATTGGGATTTTAATGCTCTTTTACTTCCTGCTTTATGGCCTACTATTGCGGCGATTAAAACGAAATTATAAAGAATTGAAGAAGATTGAGGTTTAAAAGGAAAACATTTCGCTCTCTTTAAGCATATCAATGTCAAATAAATAGGGATGTCTCTTCTTTAGTTTAACACCAAATTCTTTAGACCCTTGTTGTGTAAAATGTGATTTATCAAAATATAAAAATTTAAGATTCTTTTTTGAGATTATTTCAAATGAGTCATAATTCGCCCCTCCTTGAATCTCAAAAATATTAATAAAATACACTCCAATTTTATTATAAAAACCGACATTAAATTCTTCTTTTAAGTAATCATTAATCTTTCCTTTATATTCTGTGGACGCAAACTCTATAGCTTTACAGTTTATAGTTTCTGGAACCATTGACTTTGCTAATCTCACTATTTCAGGAATATCGGTTTTATAAGTTAGTTTCGGTCCAAAAACAAAAATTGGAGCATTAGAAGTAGCTCTTATTCTCTTAACTATTCTCCTAAACCCTAGCAAATCCCATCGGCGCCAATTGTCATGTAAGTAAATTGCATCCACTTTTTTCCAATTCATGTCTCTTAAATTTTGTTCTTTAAGATCTGTACATAGTTGTTCCGCATTTTCTACAAAGGACTCTCCAAAATTATAGCATTTACCTTGGGTCTTCAAGGCCGTTATCTTAGCCTCAAATCCATTCTGTCTTAAAGCAAAAATTAAATCGATGGAATGAGAATTTCCCATAACCATAACATGCCCCTTATTGGGCTTTCCATCTAATAGAGCTCCCTTTTCCTTGTATTCGGCAAAATACATTTTCCTATTTGCAAGGATTTCCGCCTTTGGCATGTATAGTTCATCTGTATATCGTGATGGGATACCTTCGCTTTTCCATACTACTCCCGAAATTATGGAAACAACTAAAATTAAGGTTGGTATAACATACCATATTGGATCTACTTTTATCTTCTTCATCCGCCTATATCTAAAGGAATTTTCAATAAAATACCACATAAAAAGACCTAGTACAAATGAAATAAGTCCAAGTGAAATCTGATGAACCAAAGTTAATTCGAGTAAAGTCCAATATTTGTAATACACAATCAATGGCCAATGAATCAAATAAATGGAATATGAAGCCTTTCCAATAAGCTCAACAGTCCTGTTTTTAAGCACCCAACTAAGCATTGGTGCTTTTCCACCCATAACTATTAGCATAGCACCAAAACATGGTATTAGTGATACTAGCCCAGGCATTCTCGTTAGATTATCAAATTCAACCGCACTATAAACAATAAGTGCCAACCCAAGTCCAAATATTATTTCTAATAAATAGTTAGGTTTTTTTATAAAGAATCTTTCCAACCAAATACAACACGCTCCTAACAAAAATTCAAACATTCTAAACGGAATGAGAAAGAAGGTAGCATTAGGATTGGTTGTAAAGTGAAGCTCACATAAAAGTAAGGAACCAAGAACTAGAATTACAATGAAAACAAACAAAAACCTTTTCAGAAATTTATGAAGAGTTACTAGTAACAATGGCCAGAACAAGTAGAATTGCTCTTCCAAAGAAAGAGACCACATGTGTAACAATGGTTTCGTTGAAGCATCTGTATTAAAATAACCCGACTCGCTCCAAAAAAAGAAATTGGATAATGAAAAAGATGAAAAAATAGTCGACCTCCCAAGTCGTTCATAGTTTGACGGAGTTAGTAAAAAATAACCAGCAACGATAACAACGATAAGGGTGAAAATAAGAGCGGGAAAAAGTCGTCTAAGACGTTTGGTATAAAAACCTGTAAAAGAAAAGCTCCCGTTATGCAGTCCATACAGAATGTTTTTACTAATAAAATAGCCAGAAATTACAAGGAAAACATCCACGCCTAAAAACCCACCTTTCATCCAAGGAAAGTCTAAATGGAAAAGCAAAACCAAGATTACCGCCAAAGCTCTTAACCCATTCAGTTCTGGACGATATTCTTTGACAATATTCAGCGAGAAAAGTTTAAGCATATGTAGTTTACACAGTGATTGAAGATACTACTTTAATGGAAAGCACTCAACACTTCATGTAGAATAAACATGGGATTTCAAGGAACAAAAAAGAAATGACTACAATCAAAAAGATTAAACAAAATTTTTTTGATAAATCCTATTGTAGAGTATATTAACATTAGGCATCATACCCTAATACCGCCACTTTCTTTGTTGGTGCAATTCTTCTTCTTTTTGAATATCCTTTTGCGGAATTACTTTTAAAAAAGACGGATGTTGTTCAATAGCAAACTCTAATTTTCTTACTATTTCTTCTACTGTATCATTATCATAATCAATATCCAGTGGTTTTTTGATTTCCATAGATTGAAGAATCCCTCTTTTTTTGATGCGTATTCCTCTTTTATCAAAGGAACGTCTAAAGCCATCAATTACAATAGGCACTACTAAGGGTCTATTCTTTTTGATAATGTGTGCGGTCCCTCGTCGAATGGGCTTCCATGGTTTTGTAGTTCCCTGTGGAAAAGTAATCACCCAACCATCTTTTAAGGCTGTAGAAATACTACTAACATCACTCATTTTCACTTGTCGGTTGACATTCTGCCCTTCCGATCGCCAAGTCCGTTCAATACTCACCGATCCAGCATACGCCAAAATTTTGGGCAATAACCCAGATTGCATGGTCTCTTTCGCAGCTACAAAATAAAGATTGAGTTTTGGGTTCCAGAGATATCCTATATTTTTTATGCTATCCCCTCTTCCACTAAGACTAGCATTAAACACATGAAACATTGCCACTACGTCTGCAAAATAGGTTTGATGATTTGATACAAACAGAACATTGGTATCTGGAAGTGATTTGATAACCTCACTCCCTTCTATTTGAAGCTGGTTAAATCCTTTAAAGCGGCGATGTGTTAACGCACCTAAAATTCGAATAAGCCAACGCTTCAAAAAAAGTATATGTCCAAAAGGATTTTCCTTAAAAAGCCCCATAAATTTTCTATTGTTTGAGTTTGGTCGTTACTATAGGTAGTGTAATTACAAATCGGGCTTCAAATATACTAAATTTAGTCACCTAAACTACTTTGCCTTTATTTTGAGGTATTTCACTGAAACTCATTAAAATAGCATCATCCCTTTCATAAACCTCATCTTCTCAGCACTAAATACTAGCTATTCTACGACCAGAATATGTGTTTAACTCCACTTAAACAGAAGTCATACACATATTCTGGTCATAAACTAGACTTCAATTCATCCAAAGAAAACTTTCGTATGTGGTGGGTTGCTACAAATTAATTATTACGTTATAACCACAACAAATTCAATGTTTTGCAGTAAAATAAAAAATTACGTATAAACACCTATTTGATATAAGTACGTTTCGCTCTAATCTTATATTATTAAAAACCGCACTCTCACTACGCTCAAAAGGTGCTTCAAAAATATACATTAAGACATTGGAAAACAGCATTTTTTAAAACACTAAAAGATAGAATAATTATTAAACAAAAACTACGTGTCACTTCGATCCAAAATAGGAACTTTATTGCTTTATATATTGTTGGCATTTTGCTGGAGCAACCCTATTGGAATGAACTTATATGCACAAGAGGGTGATGCAAAAAAAGAAGAGAAAGCAGCTGAAGAGGAAAAGAAAAAAGCCAAAAAATCATTAAAAGAAATTTTATCCTTCAAGAATTTTCTACACCATTCAGATTCCTCAAGACTCGCCAAAAGATATATTAGATGGCACAAGAAGCTAACGAGAAATGGAGAAGATTATCGTTTTACAATATACAAGGATGAACTAAGTGACTCCCTCCCTTACATTCGAAAAAATAAAAATAATCTTTTATCCAGAAATGTATTCGGTTGGTACCCTTATTGGGAAAAAGACTTATACAAAACCTTAGACTATTCCCTATTATCAACCATTGCCTACTTCTCTTATGAAGTAGATCCAAAAACAGGAGATTCCATCACCGCCAATATGTGGATGAAAACCAAGCTTATTGATACCATCAAAGCGAGGAATAAAGATACCATCAAAAACTACCCTGAAATAAAAATACTCTTAACCGTTTCTAACTTCGGAAATGAAAACAATAAAACCTTTCTGAAAAATGCAAGAGCTGGTGATACACTTATTAAAAGGGTTATACAATTGCTTGATGCCAGAGGTGGTCATGGAGTATGTATTGATTTTGAAGGAATCGTTAACTCTCAAAAAACGAACTATAAGAGTTTTATTATAGCACTTAGTCAAGAACTTAAGAAAAAAGACTACCTGTTATATATGACTGTTCCAGCAGTAGATTGGCATCGACATTTACAATATGACGATCTTATTCCCATTGTAGATCAATTCATAATAATGGGTTATAACTATTATGGGGCGACTAGTAAAGTTGCTGGTCCTGTAGCACCTTTGAAAAGTGGAAAAATATGGGATCCTTTCAACTTAACCACTTCGGTAGATTACTATTTAGCCAATGACATCCCTTCTAACAAACTTATATTGGCTCTGCCCTTTTACGGACATATTTGGCAAACAAAAACGGGACAAAAAGGATCAAGAATTGACCATTATGTTGGTGCTCGATCCATTGATTATATAAAGAGTGTATTTGATAATGAACCATCTATCAAGCAACAATATGATTCTGTAAGCCAAAGTGCCTATTATACTTATGTTGAAGGCAATACCAAACGAAACAAAAGGCAATTTAGACAACTCTGGTTCGATAGTGATTCGGCATTGGCAAAAAAATTAGAATTAATCAAAGATCGAAACCTCACTGGAGTGGGGATTTGGGCTTTGGGGTATAATAAAAGATATGACGATTACTATTGGAGCATCATAGAAGACAGCTTTTGCTTACCCGCAGATACTATAAATGACACGAGGTATAATATCAGATATCCAGACACCATTGTAGTGTTCTTTCAAGATTCAACACAAATAGTAGAAGGCCATACTCATCCTGAAGACTGTAAAGACCCACCATGTAATAAAGCAGCAGCCGAGATAGTTGATACGCCAACTTTCTGGGACAAGCTAGCCGATATTAATGAAGAACTGAAGAGAATTAGTGGTTTGGACAACCTACTATTGTTCATTCTTGCTTTTGTTGTCCTGTTTGGTGGTATTGGATTCGTTATTGCCATGTTCAAACCAGACACACGAATGTTCTTTTTTAACAGCAAAGCATACACCATTTACTTCACGGTTATTCTATCCGTTTTTCTCATAGTAGTAATGCAAGGTTTTTTGATAATGAAAGATCCAGCCACTATTCTATTGCTTGGATTTGTGGTAGGAGCCATCATCGTGTATTTGGTAAGTAGATATGTACAAAAAGTAAAGCGAAACCTACCATGAATAATGCGGTTTCTAAAGGTAAGGCTGCATTGGCAGAGGAAGATGGTAAATTAAAAAAGCTTCTGAAAGCAATTAAGAAATTATTTGCTAAAGAGTTTTTATGGATACTATTTGTATTGTTAGTAAGTATCCCTTTAGCTCTTATAGTAGAATATCTACTATGTAAAATAGGAGATAGTGGAATAGCAGTAGACCCACTAATGTCACTAATTGAAGGGTACTCCCTTTTCATGGTGAGTTATGGAGTAAGTATAGCTGGGTTTTATTTTTCCAGAATGGTAGTAGGTGCCATTAAAACATTAACCGAAAAGAAAGAATAAATTATGATAGCCAAAACACTCACGTTTGTAACTGAATTGCTGAACCAAGAGCTTAAAATGACTTTTGGGTTCAATGATAATCGTGTAGTAGCAAGCAGTTTAGTGAATCCAGATGGGAGCATGCCTAGCAATGCTGAAAACAAAATAGTGGTTTCTGTAATCAACTTGGAACATGAAACAGCTATAAAATCGATGAGCAATTATGTAACAGATGGTGGCAAAGGTTATGGTAAAATAGCACCACCCGTTCATTTAAATCTGTACTTATTGGTATCCGCCAATTATGACTCCAATAATTATATAGAGGCAAATAAAATACTCTCTGCCATCATAGGTGTTTTTCAAGCCAACCCATATTTCAACAAGCAAACAAACCCAGATATGAAACCCCCATTAGAGAAACTAACATTTGAAATATTCAATTTACCCATTAATGAACTGAGTCATATATGGAGTGGTATTGGAGCTAAATATGTCCCTTCTATTATATATAAAGTAAGAATGTTAACTATTCAAGAAGAGGTGATTAAGAAAGAAATTCCTGGCATTGAAAGTCTCTCAGGCAATACAAAACCAAACAGTTAAACCCATGAATATCAAATATCATAAATGGTTAGAATTAGAAGTAACGCATAATTACTTCCCTGATGGAATTTGCTCTATTCTGAACATTATTCCTACTCAAAATTCAATCCGAATATTTGAGAACTATCAAATTTTACTGAAAAAACATGCCAATACCGTCGCTTTTTATATTGGATTAAATGACGAGGAGTCATTGGATGTTTCAAAACATTTTGAGGGGATTTCGAACCTTTACTTTCAAGTTTTATTAGAAGACAACCTTTTCTTCAATTACACAGATATTGATTTTCCAAATGAGGATCAAACATTTATTTTTTCAAACAAGAATAAAGACAATAGTGCTTTACAACTATCCGAGTTTACTTCAGCATCCGATCTTGTATCCATAAGAAAGGAAACTTTCAATATTAATTTGGAAGAGGGGAATACTCAACTTGAAGTTAAAAACAGTAGTGGATTGGTTGTAATCAATAAAAACATATCAAATACAACAGCTAGCAATTATTCAATCAATTTAAGTAGTGAAGAAAATGGCATGTATGAATTATTTCTGAACAGCGAATCCCATGGCCAATTTTTTAAGTGTACTGAGCAATTAGACGCCAATTGCATAGGAATAATTCAACTAAATATCGAGACGTTAAGACATACCTATGAAAATGGTATGAAATATCATATTGACTTTTATGCGCAAACAGTTTACAGAAAATACAAAATTGCCGTGCCTGACACTAGAAAAATGGAGATCACAACTATGGAGATTCAGGGGATGGAAAATGAAAAGTACACAGGCCCCATAGAAGAAAAACTCATGGGAAATCAAATGGTATCTGTTTTTACAAGTAACATCCCCTTACAAGTCAAATTACAATTGGAAAAACACCCACAATTGAATATCGCATATACCAGTGAATTTTCAAACAGGGCTAGTGATTTAGAATTAAAATTACCCAACCCAAGTACCGAAAATATTAATACGAATACCAACGAAGAGAATGAAGTTTCATTCTATTCATCAACTATAATTCATGTCTAATTTAAATTAATATTTATGTCTACAACTATGAAAACCCCCGGGGTTTATATCCAGGAATTGGATGCCTTTGGGAACTCTGTAGTACCTGTGCCAACTGCCGTACCGGCATTCATAGGCTATACAGAGAAGACGTCCTATAATGGGAAAAGTCTATTGAACAAGTCAGTGAAAGTAACTTCACTAGCTCAATTCTTGTCAATCTTTGGCAGTAACCCTCCTGAGGTAAAATACACCTTAACAGGAGCTTTACTACCTGAACGGTTAACCGAACTTCAAACTGAAGTTGATGGCACTGCCGCAACACTTGCCGCTGCAAATAAGATAGTTACCGAAGTAACTGATGCAGGAGGCGAAGCAACCGACGAGCAAACTGCGGCTGTAACAAAAGCCACAGAAGAAAATACTGAGGCACAAACAAATCTAGAAGCTGCCAAAACCAATGACAACATCAAAGTGTTATTGGAGGCTCAAGCGACTATTGATGGTCTTACTGAAGGTAATGAACCAAGCGACGGTCAACTCAAAGCGCTTGGAGATGCTCAGTCTACGTTTGCCAATGAAATTAAGAATGCCGACTTCGTGGATCATGGCTACGCCTATTCTTTAGCTCAAAAAAGTATCAATTTTAGGTTGTACAGCGCCATGAAATTCTTCTATGAAAATGGAGGATCAGCTTGCTTTGTTATGACTATTGGAGGATACAATTATGACAATGCATCTATTAAGGATACTACAGCTTTTACAGATGCTATTACATTACTGGAAAAAGAACAGGAACCTACCATGTTAGTAATTCCTGATGCAGTAGAAGTATTCGATTCGAATGTTACTCACACCAACACCAGTAAGGACAAATATTATGAGCAACGCTATAAAAATGCATATTCGCTTCAAAATGCGATGATTAATCATTGTGGTGGTATGATGAGTCGTATAGCCATTTTGGACATCCCAGGAGGGTATATCCCACCAGGAACTAGTATCACGAGTGTTCAACAATTCAGAACAAGTGTGTCACCAGAAAACCCGAAATTTAATAGTTATGCTGCTGCTTACTATCCATGGCTAAATACTACCGTGTATCAGTCTTCTGAAATTTCATACAAAAATATAGACCAAGGATCTTATGAAACGCTTCAATCTTTATTAGAGAATGAGTTTACGGATCCTAATACAGGGATTGTCCTTCAAGACATCCAGGAGTACATCGCAGCTTATGACCCAGATTCTTCGAAAGTAGAAAGCGGAAAAGTAAGAAAGGCTGATAAGGTTTTGCAAAATGTTAGCAAATCATATCAATTACTATTAAAAGGTGTCATGACTCAAATGAATCTTATAGCACCAAGTGCTGGTATGGCTGGAATATATACTTCCGTAGATAATAATGAGGGAGTTTGGAAAGCACCTGCTAATGTTGGAATGCAAAGTACGGTGTCTCCAGCCATTAGCATAGATCACTCACAACAAGAGGATTTAAACATGCCAATTAACGGCAAATCTATTTGTGCGATTCGCGCCTTTACTGGTCGTGGAAACCTAGTATGGGGAGCTCGAACTTTAGATGGTAATTCCAACGATTGGAGGTATATTAACGTTCGACGCACCATGATATTTTTGGAGCAATCTGTAAAAGAGGCTGCCAAGACTTATGTTTTTGCACCAAATGATGCATCAACTTGGACCAATGTAAAAAGCATGATTAGTAATTTCCTAACTGGAGTCTGGAAACAAGGCGGATTAGTAGGTCCCAAGCCAGCAAGTGCCTTTTCGGTAAGCGTTGGATTAGGTAGCACTATGACTGGTGATGACATTTTGAATGGAATTATGCGTGTATCGGTTAAAGTAGCCATTTCACATCCAGCAGAATTCATCGAAATAACCTTCCAACAACAAATGCAGGAAGCTTAAAATTCAAATTAATTAATTTAACTTAAAATATATATATCATGGCAGGAGAAGCACAAGATGCAGTTTGGCCCTTACCGAAGTTTTACTTCAAAGTTACACTAGGGTCACAGGACAATACAACCTCATTTCAGGAAGTATCTGGACTCGACACAGAAACACAGCCTATAGAATACAGGCACGGTGACAACAAACTGTTTTCTACCATAAAAATGCCCGGTATCTCTAAATCGGGGAACGTTACATTGAAAAAAGGAATTTTTGTTAATGACAATAATTTCTGGAAATGGTATGACGCTATTAAAATGAATCTAATTAAAAGAGAAACCGTAGTAATTGAATTACTCGATGAAACTGGAGGAACTACAATGTCTTGGACACTGTCCAATGCGTGGCCTACTAAAATTACGGGTACCGATATGAAGTCTGATGCCAACGAAGTGGCAGTAGAATCCATAGAACTCGCTCACGAAGGGTTAACCATTGCAAATGGAGGATAATGAGTAGCGAATATCCACCTGTTGCCTTTTATTTCAGATTATCCTTTGATGATGCCGTTGGCGGGGCTGACGCATCATTCAAGGAAGTATCTGGGATAACGATGGAAATGGGTACAGAGGGAATTACAGAAGGTGGGAACAACAATTATAAACATCGTGTTCCTACCTCTGTAAAATTCT
>JAESTG010000100.1 GCA_016763715.1 Flavobacteriaceae bacterium | reverse complement strand
TGAGAACACATTTTATTTATAATGTGTTGTTTTAAATTAAAATATTTTATTTTTGCCACTTATAATTAAATCTAAAAATTAAGAATTATGTCAGACATTGCATCAAGAGTTAAAGCGATTATCGTAGACAAATTAGGTGTTGACGAAAATGAAGTTGTAACCGAAGCTAGCTTCACCAACGACTTAGGAGCAGACTCGTTAGATACAGTTGAACTTATTATGGAATTTGAAAAGGAATTTGATATTCAAATCCCAGACGATCAAGCTGAAAACATTGCTACAGTTGGTCAAGCCGTTTCATATATAGAAAAAGCTAAATAATAACACTTCTATATGGAGCTAAAGCGAGTAGTAGTAACAGGTCTTGGTGCCCTTACACCCATTGGTAATACAGTCTCAGAATACTGGGAAGGACTTAAAAATGGCAAGAGTGGTTGTGCGCCTATCACCTATTTTGATACTGAAAAGTTCAAAACGAAATTCGCTTGTGAAATTAAGAATTTTGATCCATTAAATCATTTTGATAGAAAAGAAGCCAGAAAACTAGATCGATTTGCACAATATGCATTGGTATCTAGTGATGAGGCGATAAAAGATGCCAAAATCGACTTGGATTACATAGACAAATTTAGAGTTGGTGTGATTTGGGGCGCAGGTATTGGTGGATTGGAGACTTTTCAAAATGAAGTTATAAATTTTGCAGAAGGGGATGGAACACCACGTTTCAACCCCTTCTTTATTCCTAAAATGATAGCAGATATTGCGCCTGGTAATATCTCTATTAAGCATGGGTATATGGGGCCAAACTATACTACGGTATCTGCGTGTGCTTCTGCGGCCAATGCAATGATTGACGCATTGAACTATATTCGATTAGGGCATTGTGACGTTATTATTACTGGGGGTAGTGAAGCAGCAGTGACCATGGCTGGTATGGGAGGTTTCAATGCCATGCACGCGCTATCCACTAGAAACGATAGCCTAAAAACGGCTTCACGTCCGTTCGACGCTACACGGGATGGATTTGTATTGGGAGAAGGTGCAGGAGCATTAGTCCTAGAAGAATATGAGCACGCTAAAAAAAGGGGAGCAAAAATTTATGCCGAAGTTGTTGGAGGTGGAATGTCAAGTGATGCATATCACATGACGGCACCACATCCAGATGGAATTGGGGTAGAACGTGTAATGATTAATTGCTTGAATGATGCTGGAATTACTCCAGATTTAGTAGATGCTATCAATACCCATGGAACATCAACACCATTAGGTGATGTGGCCGAACTAAAGGCTATCTCAAAAATATTTGGGCAACATACCAATACAATTAATATCAACTCTACCAAATCGATGACTGGGCACTTATTAGGAGCTGCTGGAGCCATCGAGGCGATTGCGTCGATTCTTGCCATGCAGAACAATCTAGTTCCGCCAACCATTAACCACACCACTGTGGACGAGAATATTGATCCTTCACCCAATTTGACGCTAAACAAGGCGCAGGAGAGAGAGATTAATTTTGCCATGAGTAATACCTTCGGATTTGGAGGTCATAATGCTTGTGTGCTTTTCAAGAAGTTAGACGAATAAATTATATGTCTTCCATCAAAAACATATTTTCATCCCGATCAGAAAAGGATGAGAAATTTTATGTTGGTGTCAAGAATATAATAAGCTTTAAGCCTGGTGATATTAGTATTTATGAAGCGGCGTTTACACATCGCTCTATGAATATTACTAATGCTGAAGGGATTCCTCAAAATTATGAGCGATTGGAATTCTTGGGTGATGCCATGCTAGGAGCAATTATTGCAGCACATTTATTCAAAAAAGTACCAGAAGGTAACGAAGGTTACCTCACCAAAATGCGATCTAAAGTGGTTAGTCGAGACCATTTAAATGAATTAGGTAGAGATTTGAAACTCATCAATTTGGTGAAGACTAACATCCCTACCAAGCAGTTCGGCGAAAATATTCATGGTAATGTTTTTGAATCGTTAGTTGGTGCTATCTATTTGGATAAAGGATATAAGTCTTGTGAGAAGTTTATCCATCGCAGAGTGATTAAACCTTATGTCGATATTCAAAAATTGGAGGGTAAAATAATTAGTTATAAAAGCTTGTTTATTGAGTGGTGTCAGAAAAATAAAAAGAGCTTCAAATTCAATATATATGAAGATACAGGAAACGATCCTTTGAAACATTTTGCAGTGAAACTTCAATTGGAAAACGAGACTGTGGCTAAGGCAAGAGGAACTTCTAAGAAAAAAGCAGAAGAAAGAGCTGCTAAAAGAGCTTACTATAAGCTTCAAAAACAGATGCAAACTCAAAATACCGAGACATTTTGGCCTCCTTCCCAAACGTTTTCGTTAAGAAATAGCTTAAATTTAATAGATTGGGCGGTTACTTCAGCAAAACAATTTCTATTTTTAGACAAAATTCAATTCATGGCGATCCATAAAATTCTATTGGATGAAGACTTTGCAGAAGACTTTTCTTTGGTTGCCATCCATTGTAGTGAGGAGGCGTATAGGGTGGCTTATCTAATTAATCGACACCTTAAATTATGCTTGAAAAGAAAAAAAAATGATTTATTTTTTTTAACTGATGGAATGGAAGTTAGCCTCCCCATCTTTCATTTTGAAGATCAATTTCAATATACTAATTATCATTTTGTAAGTAATAAATGCAAGTCGAAAGTAGTCAATAGTGTGAATGAAAATAGTCTTTTTGCTGGGACTACTTCCGATAAAACCATAATGACACATTTGCTTCCTGAGTTTAAAAATGCAGATTTTTTTTTAAAGATTGAATCAGACTTTGAGCAAATACCATTGCGTAAAAATATTGCGATAATCAATGAAATTAAACAGATTATTTCAGCATACGAAATTGACCCCAATCAAATCAAATCGAATAACAATTTAATATTCAACTAAATGCCATTTCAGAAGAAAACAAAAATTGTAGCTACTCTTGGACCTGCAACAAGCGATAAAAATATTTTGCGACAAATGATTATAGCGGGAGTAAACGTTTTCCGAATTAATTTTTCGCATGCCGATTATAAAGATGTTAAAAAGAGCATCAAAATGATTCGTGAGTTGGGTGATGAAATGGGAACATCTACCGCCATCTTAGGAGATTTGCAAGGCCCTAAGCTTCGGGTGGGAGTTATGAAAGAGGAAGTAGTAGTACAGCCAGGAGATATCATATCTTTTTGTACAGGGAAAGAGTTTGAAGGCACTAGTGAAAGGGTTTATATGAACTATGACAACTTCCCAAAAGATGTCAAAAAGGGAGAGCGTATTCTTTTAGATGATGGGAAACTCATGTTCGAAGTCTTGGAAACTAATGGGAAGGATGAGGTGAAATCGAAAGTCATTCAAGGTGGACCTTTACGTTCCAAAAAAGGGGTAAATTTACCGAACACCAATATCTCACTTCCAGCATTAACACCTAAAGACAAGAAGGATGCTATTTTTGCAGTTAATCAAGAGGTAGATTGGATTGCGCTTTCATTTGTAAGGCATGCTGAAGACCTTAAAGAATTACAGGCATTGATAGAAGCACATAGTGAACACAAAATACCCATCATTGCGAAAATTGAAAAACCTGAAGCCGTTGCCAATATTGACAAGATTGTTGCCTATTGTGATGGATTGATGGTGGCTCGAGGTGATTTGGGAGTTGAAGTTCCAGCAGAGGAAGTTCCACTCATTCAAAAGGAATTAGTACTTACCGCTAAACGTGCTCGAATTCCTGTGATTATTGCTACACAGATGATGGAGACAATCATTACTTCATTAACCCCAACAAGGGCTGAAGTTAATGACGTAGCCAATTCTGTAATGGATGGCGCAGATGCCGTGATGCTTTCTGGAGAAACTTCGGTTGGAAAATATCCCGTTCAGGTAATTGAGACCATGACAAATATTTGTAAGCAAGTTGAAAATAGTGATTTAATTACGGTTCCTTATGAACCACCACACATTCGTACAAACCGTTATATTACCAAATCTGTCTGTTTTCACGCCGCTAAAATGGCCAATGAAATTGAGGCGAGCGCTATTTGTACGTTAACAAATAGTGGATATACAGCTTTTCAAATCTCGGCATGGAGACCAGACGCTCATATTTTGGTATATACATCCAATAGAAGAATATTGTCTCGACTTAATTTGCTTTGGGGTGTAAAATCATTCTACTATGATAAATTTGTAAGTACAGATGAAACTGTTGATGATGTCAACAGAATAGCACATGAACAAGGTTTTGTGAAAAAAGGAGACTATTTAATTAACCTAGCTGCCATGCCAATTGTAGACAAAGGGATGGTTAATACCTTGAGGATTTCGCAGGTCTAATTCTGAAGAAATAAGAAAAAATAAAGTCCCCGAAACTATCGAGTTTCGGGGACTTTTCATGTTTTATCTTGGAGTTTATTTTACCACCTCAATTTTTGAAATTTTCATTGCTGTTCCATCTTGTATAATGGTTACTGTCCAGTCAAATTTTTTCGAACCATAAACATAGGCTATTTTGTTCAGGTTATTGTCTGTGCGAGTTATTTCCAATTGGCTAATCCACACTCCTTTTTTAGGCTTACTATCATTGATAATCTCTGTACTCTTCCCTTTTGGGTTTGGAAATACAAATTCTTTTGGGAAGTCGAAAAGACGTTGTGCTATAAAGAACGCCTCATGCCATTGTGCTTCGGGCAATTGAATCGTTTCAGTACGGGTGGGTTCACTTACTGAGCCTCCAATTTCTTCGGTGTATATTACCGTTGGGTGAATTTCCTGTAATGCTGTAACATAACCTTTCGCTGTAATATCTCTTTCGGGAGGAAAGTATTTTGAAAGGAATCCGTTAAAAGCAAATCCTTTTCTGTGATTAAATTGGATCTCGTCATACCGCCCTTAATCCCAGCAACGGTCATCGTTGTATTGGACTCTTGAGTTAGAACTTTTACCTTAGTTCCATAAGGCATGCGAGCTAATTTATCACTCTGTAAGTTGCCGTATTCACGTAAGCTTAAACCACTAATGGCAGTTACATACAAGTAATGGGTTTCGGTTTCGTTGTTTGGGCTATTCAGAGAGAGATCATCGTAGGTCTTGATTATCTCATTTTCTGAAACGGCCATGGCCGTGTTTAAATCTGATACTACGGTCTCTTTTGGTTCATTTTTACAGGATGCAAATACCATAAGGAATGCAAGTGTTGCGATGTTGAATGCTGCTTTTTTCATAATAATGGGTTTTAGATAGGATAAAGATATAACGACATGCCACCTATTTTTTGGTCGTTCTTTTAAACGTTTTTATCTATCTAGTATCTGATATGATTCGCAGAGAATTCGTTTTAGAACTCCAATTTTAATTGGACTTCTATAGATTGATTCTTGTTGGGAGCCTGCTTTTTGGGAGTTTCGTTGTTGAGGTTGGAAACACTAATTCCTAACAATCTAACAGAGTCTTTCATTTTCTCCTGAAACAATAACTCCTTAATTGTTTCCAATAATAGCTCCTTACTAGAGACATAAATAGGGAGTGTCTTGCTACGTGTTTGTAACGTAAAATCGCTATATTTTATTTTAAGAGTTACTGTTTTTCCAGCTACTTTACTTTTTTGAAGTCGGCGTTCCACTTCCAAGGCGATTTCTTCCAATCGTTTCAGCATAAATACTTCCGAAGATATATTTTCAATAAATGTTCTTTCTGCGGCTAGAGATTTTCGAACATGATTGGGCGATACTTTACTATGCTGAATTCCACGAACAATTTGATAATAGTAGGCTCCACTTTTTCCGAAGTGTTCTTCCAAAAACTCTATAGATCGAGCTTTTAGATCGGCTCCAGTGTAAATTCCGTGGCGATACATACGCTCTTTCATTACTTTTCCGACTCCGTAAAACTTTTTAATATCTAAGGTTTCCAGAAAGTCGATAACCGCTTCTGGAGGAATGGTTTTTTGCCCGTTAGGCTTATTAATATCACTTGCTACTTTGGCAATAAATTTATTGATGGAAATACCAGCGGAGGCATTTAAACCTGTTTTTTCCTTGATTCTATTTCGAATATCTTGGGCTATCAAAGTAGCACTCGGATTTCCTTTTTTGTTTTGGGTAACATCCAGATAAGCTTCATCCAAAGAGAGAGGCTCTACTAAATCTGTGTATTCATGAAAGACCTTTCTAATTACCTTTGAAATTTCTGAATACCGCTCAAATCGAGGTTTTACGAATATTAGTTCTGGACATAGTTTGATTGCTAGTGCTCCAGCCATGGCAGATCGAACACCAAATTTTCGGGCCTCATAACTGGCGGCACTTACCACACCTCGTTTTCCACCACCTCCAACAGCCAAAGGTTTTCCAACGAGACTTGGGTCGTCCAATTGCTCTACTGAAGCATAAAAGGCGTCCATGTCTACATGAATAATCTTTCGCAAAGAAGGCGCTTCTTCCATCTTGTAAATTTAATACCTTTATGGTAACAAAGTAGGATTATAAATGAACCTCAACCAAATTACTGTCCCGTCACTCGATGTACCAAAAAGCATTGTGTTTTATAAAAAATTAGGACTCCGTTTAATCGTGCATACCCATGATGCATATGCACGATTTGAATGCCCAGAAGGAGACGCTACTTTTTCTATTCATAAAGTGGAACAATTGCCAGAAGGATCTGGAGTTTATATTTATTTTGAAGTGAATAATGTGGTAGAAACAGTTGCAAATTTGGAGAAAATCGGAATTGTCTTCGACCAAACGGCGATGGATCAAAGTTGGCTGTGGACCGAAGCAAAATTGAAAGATCCTGATGGCAATCAAATTATTATCTTTCACGGTGGAGAAAACAGAAAAAATTCACCTTGGAGAATAACTAAAACATGATTGAAATAGAACGTAAATTTTTGGTTACTTCTGAAATTTTTAAAGCAGAAGCCCATTCGTCAACAAAAATAATTCAGGGTTTTCTCTCTGTAGATCCCGAACGTACAGTAAGAGTTCGTGTGAAGGGAATCCAAGGTTTTCTCACCATAAAAGGGAAATCGAATGAAGCTGGAACTACCCGATTTGAATGGGAGAAGAAAATTTCCGTTGCTGAAGCGGAAGCACTATTAAAAATTTGCAAAAAGGGAGTTATCGAAAAAATACGATATGAAATACCCGTAGGAAATCACTTATTTGAGGTAGATGTATTCCATGGTGATAATGAAGGATTAATAGTCGCCGAAATCGAACTTTCTTCTGAAAATGAAGCCTTTACAAAACCCAGTTGGTTGGGTGAGGAGGTGACAGGTGAAATACAATACTATAATTCATTACTAAGTAAGAAGCCGTTTGTTACTTGGGAATAATCAGAAGCTAATCAAACATAATAATCATGAAGTGCATATTCAATTTAATGTCTATTATTCTTGCTTTTATTGTCCTAGGTTCTTGTGAGACCAAAGTAGAAAGAGAATACCTTATGGAGCCTTGTCCCGAAAACGAAAAGTCTTCCAAAGCTGCCCAGATAAAAAAGTTGAAAGAAGGCGGCTATGAAATATTTGACTATGTAGATGAAAAAACTGGGGATACTATCATCATGCAAGAGTACTTTATGGCTTTTCTAAAACGAGGGCCTAATCGCGATTGGACCAAGCAGGAATCTGACAGTTTACAAGTGCTCCATAGAGGACATTTGGGTAGAATGTATGAGGAGGGTTACGCAGATATTTCAGGTCCCTTTGGTGATGATCAAGATGTAAGAGGAATTACCATTTATAATGTCCCAACTCTAAAAATGGCAGATAGTCTAGCCAATATAGATCCTTCGGTTCAGGCAGGTAGTCTTATGATTGAGGTGCGTTCGTGGTGGGCTATAAAAGGGCATCCGTTACGCTAATAGCCCCATTATTTTTTCTATAACTTGTGGGTTGGAGAGGCCTATTATTTCAGTACTAAACATACCATTATCGTTTGACGTGTTGGTGTTTTTTTGTGTTGCTGAAAAATGAATCATTTCAAATCCAGCTTCTTTAAATGCTAGTACATTTTGGGCATTGATTCCGCCACCAGGCATGATTTGCAGCCTATTTTG
>JAESTG010000020.1 GCA_016763715.1 Flavobacteriaceae bacterium | reverse complement strand
GTAGAGTTTGATAATTAATATGAGGTGGAGACTTTTTCTAATCATTATATTAGTTCTTGAAGGAATATATTTTTTAACAGAGTTCTTATTTTCATAAAGATTCGGAAGGGAGTTAGAGATTAAAGGAATTGTAACCTTTGATTCAAAGAAGAATAATAAAGTTACTTAAAGGGAGGCAACTCTAAATTCAGCTCCATTGAAGCCTATTTGAAACATAAAATCATGCTCCTCATTATTCCCCGTACGCATGTTCAAATCAAAAACACCAGCAATTGCATTCCCGTATTCAGCAGGAAAAGCACCCGTCATAAAATCAGAATTTGCCATTACATTATTACTGGGCATACTTATTGGACCTCCTGTAGTACCAAAGCGCGCAAAATGATTTGGATTTGGAATATCAATCCCTTCCATTCGAAACAAAACGCCTGATGGGGAATTACCACGAATTACAATATCATTTCTTGAATCATCAGAACCTTGAACACCTGCAAAATTTTGTGCCATACGGGCCACATCATTTTTACTTCCTGCATAACGGTTTGATTCTTCAACCGAAAAAGAACGGGCGCTGACTGTTGCCATCTTGTTAACTGTTTCTCCCTTTTTGGTAGCTACAACATCCACCTTTTCTATGACATTAACCGCTTCTACCATTTGTACGGTCAACACAATATCTTTAGAAGTTAAGTCAATGTTTTGAATTAAAAATGGTTCATATCCTAAATACGTTACACGAACGGATTGCCGTCCAACAGGAACATTCTCCAACCTAAAGTTACCTTCATTATCTGCTACAGCACCAATCAAAGGATCACTATTGAGTAATAGGATTTTTGCACCAATCAATGGTGCAAATGTTTCTTTATCGGTTACGTTACCGCGTATCGTTTTTGTTATTCCCTGCCCATAGGTGATTGAAGTCAAAAAAAGAAAGGCTATTAAAACGTATTTCATTTAGATTGTATTTATTACAGTAAAAGTAATATGAGAAATCCGTTTTATCGTTTTTTTTTAACTGAATTGTAGTATTAGATGGATGAAACAGGCAATTGACCACAGAACCGACAATGTAATCTTAAGTTGCAACCACTTGAATCAAAAGTGTTTCACACTTAAACTTGCTTTATTGTCTAGAATACACTCTCTTATTCACAGAATTTTATATTTTTGCTTAATTCGTAGGGAAGTAAAAAACGGTTTTTATCCAACACAATTTTTACAGAGCTACAGATTATTCAAATGGTAAACGGAGAGCATAAAATAGCGGTGATTGGTGGAGGAAGTTGGGCAACAGCTTTGGTCAAAATATTGACAAGTCAAAAACACGTTATAAATTGGTGGATGAACAATGAATCATCCGCTGCCCATATTATTAAATACCGCCATAATCCAAAATATTTACAATCAGTTGAATTTGATTTGGAACGCATTAATGTGAGCACTGATTTGAGGGAAAATATTGAGCCCTCATCAATTATCATCATTGCCACTCCCTCGGCCTTCCTACACGGTTTATTTGAAAAATTTCCAAAAGAATTATTGAAGGATAAATTTGTATTTTCTGCAGTGAAGGGAATTATTCCAGAACTAAATGGAATCCCTGGTGAATTTTACCATTCACAACTTGGTGTGCCTTACGATAATATTGGTATTATTTGCGGCCCATGTCACGCCGAAGAAGTTGCACTAGAGCGCTTATCTTATTTAACCATTGCTTCTCAAGATGAAGATATGGCAGAGTATGTAGCGGAACGATTGCAATCACGTTATATTAAAACTACGGTTTCAGACGATATTTTTGGTACTGAATATTCAGCAGTATTAAAGAACGTATATGCAATAGCTAGTGGCATTTGTGCAGGCTTAGGATATGGCGACAATTACCAATCGGTATTAATTTCAAATGCCATTCAAGAAATTGAAAATTTCATTGATGAAGTACACCCTATTCACCGTGACGTAAATTCGTCAGCTTATTTGGGAGATTTGCTTGTTACGGCCTATTCAAAATTTTCAAGAAATAGAACCTTTGGTTATATGATTGGTAAAGGCTATTCTGTTAAGACGGCGCAGTTGGAAATGGATATGATTGCGGAAGGTTATTATGCCACCAAGTGTTTAGTTGAAATAAATAAGGAGTATGGTGTTGAAATGCCTATTCTTGAAGCGGTAAACAATATTATTTACGAACGCATTTCACCTGTTATTGAGATGCGAATTTTAAGTGACAAACTCAGCTAATCATTAATAAAGTAATCTTCTAAATCAACCGTATCCCGGGTTTCATTTACACTACTGATTTGAACTGAACGAATTAATCCTATCGTTTTGTCATACTCTAATTCACGACAAACTGTTTTAAAAGGTTGGTTTTCAAATAAAAAAATAAAAGGTAAGGGGTATTATTTAGTCATTGTTCCCAACAACTTATTTGCGTCAGATAAGAATTTAACTTCTTCTTTACCTTTTACAGCACCTCTTGGATAACCCAATTTTCCAACACGCGTTAAATTAAAGCCGCCGGTAGTTGTTTTTTTTGATGTGAACAACCAAACCGTTGGATAACCTGCTACACCCAGTGCTTTTTGCAAATTTTGATTTTGTTGTTTTAATTCTGGTGATTGAGCTGTTCTTTTTGGGAAATCAAGTTCTAATAAGACCACTTTTTCTTTTGCCCAATCAATAAATGCTTGTTTTGCAAACACTTCTTTTTGCAGTTTAATACACCAACCACACCAATCACTTCCTGTAAAAAAACCAAAAATAGGTTTATCCGTTTTCTCAGCTTCACTATGTGCCTTCTCTAAATCCGTATACCATTTTAAACCTGCAACTTCGTTTGTAGTTGTAGCTTGTGCTGTGCCGATTGTTGCCAAAAAGGCGATAAAAAAAATGAATTTCATATATTTTTTCTTTATAATAAAGTTTTATTTTGTTCTTGAGATAGCAAAAATCGAACCATCCCCATAAAGAAACGAAAAAAAGTTCCGAAAGGATGTTAATCTTTTGTTAAAACCCTCCAATAGGACCAAGTCATAGTTAATTAGGCTTCCAAGAATAAAACCAATAGTACTTAGTGATTAGCCGGAGCTTTTAACCCAGCTTTTATCGCTAATCCCCGACAGGTTGGCAATGCCGATCACCGAAAGGTCAATGCCGCCGGTCAGCATGGCAATCATCATCGCAATCGACAGAAGGCCCAGTTC
>JAESTG010000099.1 GCA_016763715.1 Flavobacteriaceae bacterium | reverse complement strand
CCTAAAGCCATTGAAGCAATGCAGTCATTAACGAGTGAAGATTTGACTGCTATTTCATTTTACACTTTTAAAATAGCAGATTTTGCTGGAGTAGACCATGTCATTATTAGCGCTACTGGATACACAGGGAGCGGTGGGTTTGAGATTTATTGCAAGAATAGCGATGTGGTGCAAGTTTGGCAAAAAGTGTTTGAAGCTGGTGCCGACTGGGGGATTAAACCTGTGGGGCTAGCCGCTAGAGATACATTGCGTTTGGAAATGGGATATTGTCTCTACGGAAATGATATTAATGATACCACTTCTCCTATTGAAGCTGGGTTGGGATGGATTACTAAATTCAGTAAAGATTTTATTAATTCTGAAAATCTAAAGTCCATTAAGGAAAAAGGGGCTGAAAGGCGTTTAATTGCATTTGAATTGAACGAAAGAGGAATCCCTAGACAAGGATATGATATTGTGGATGGCAATGGAAAGGTAATCGGAGAAGTTACGAGTGGTACAATGTCTCCTTCACTTGGTATTGGTATTGGAATGGGATATGTTCCGTCAATTATGAAAAGCGTTGGGACTCAAATTCATATTCAAATACGGAAAAATGCAATTCCGGCCACTGTGGTAAAATTACCGTTCTATAAGGGCTAAAATCATATAAAGGAATTTTAAATGTATGTGTGCAAAAATTGTGAGAGACTTGACTATGTCATATAGCATTATAGAATTTACTTAATTCGATTCCAATATTTAAACCGACGTATGATTATCCCCACGAAACCCCACTCCAAAACAGTTCTCATTTTAGGAGCTAGTGGATTCATAGGAAATGTGCTCTATAAAGAACTCCTCTCCTATTTTAACGTTTACGGAACCTATGCCAATCAAGAAGGTGTTTTTGGTGAGAATAAGGTGTTTTATAGATATAATGTTGAAGAAGGTGGTCTAGATGTAATTTTGACTGAAGTCCAGCCCGCTATTATTATCTCTAGTCTTCGTGGAGATTTTGATGCGCAATACAAGGCCCACGAGTTGATGGTTGAATATGTTGTAGCCACAAATGCAAGATTGTTATTGATGTCCACGGTCAATGTGTTTGATGGGAAAAGTGAATTTCCTTCCTATGAAAATGACAATCCTTTTGCGAAAAGTGACTACGGGAAGTTTAAAATTTTAGTAGAGAAACTTGTACAAACACTTCCGAAGAAAAACTATGCTATATTAAGGTTACCACTAGTGTTGGGTGTGAATTCGCCAAGAATACTTCAGCTAAAGCAGGCTATCAAACACCAAGCGGCATTTGAAGTATTTCCAAATTTAATTATTAGTGTTACAACAGCAGATAAAGTGGCACAGCAAGTGCATTATATTATAAATAAGGAAGTCTGCGGAATATTCCATTTGAGTAGCAAAGACATAGTGCACCACGAAGATTTTTTTAGAGAGATTTCAGAAAAGATTAGCGAGAAAACGCCTATCTTTAAAAGTGTGTTCAGTAGTAATGAGGATAGCTATTTGGCTATACTTCCGAAGAAGAATAAGTTGCCAAAAACGTATCATATCACAGTAGCCGAAGTTATTGATGACACTACGCTAAAAGAAGAAATTATCACCTTTAAAAAATAGATTATGAAACCGTTTACTGAATTACAAATTCTATCTGGGCTAAAGGAATTGGATGGTTGGGAATATGAAGAAAATGCCATTCATACATCTTTCGAATTTGATGATTTCAAAGATGCATTCTCTGTCATGACACGAATAGCCTTTGAGGCAGAAAGGTTAAATCATCACCCCGATTGGTGTAATGTGTATAATATACTGCAGATTAGCTTATCTACACATGATGCAGACGGAGTTACTGCGAAAGATTTTGAGTTGGCTAAGATTATTGATGAGTTAGTGGCATAAAATTTTACTGAAATACGTCCATTTATGCTGAAAACAATAGAGATTTAGGAAAATTTGGGCAGTCACTTTGAAAAGAGGGACATTTTTATAAATTTGCAACAAAGAAAATAACATGGGAAGAGCTTTCGAATTTAGAAAAGCAAGAAAAATGAAACGCTGGTCAGCAATGTCAAAAGCATTCACTCGTATAGGAAAAGACATCGTAATGGCGGTCAAGGAAAGTGGCCCAGACCCCGATAGCAATTCACGTTTACGGGCGGTAATTCAAAATGCGAAGGCAGTAAATATGCCTAAGGACAACATTGAACGTGCCATCAAACGAGCCAGTGATAAGAGTTTAGGTGATTTTAAAGAAGTTCTCTTCGAAGGATATGCACCCCATGGTATTGCTATCTTAGTAGAAACTGCGACTGACAATAATACACGTACCGTTGCCAATGTCCGATCTTACTTTAATAAATGTGATGGTAATTTAGGTACTTCCGGTTCGGTGGTATTTATGTTTGATCATACATGTAATTTCAGGATTGGTGCTGAGGGTATGGATTTGGAAGAGCTAGAATTAGAGCTGATTGACCACGGTGTTGATGAAATTTTTGAAGATGAAGATGGTATCCTTATTTATGCTCCTTTTGAAAGCTTTGGTGCTATTCAGTCTTATTTGGAGGAAAATAGCATAGAAATTCTTTCATCAGGTTTTGAAAGGATTCCACAAGTAACCAAAAAAATTAGCACCGAACATGCTACTGACGTTGATAAATTGCTAGAAAAATTAGAAGAAGACGATGATGTTCAGAATGTGTACCACACTATGGATGAGGCTTCTTCAGAAGAATAAATAAATTTATACAATTGAAAAACCGCCCAAATTAGGCGGTTTTTTTGTTTCAGAAGAATATATAGGTTTTACTTTATTCTTTGATAATTTTTCTAGTTACGGAATCATTTATAGTTACAAAATACATTCCATTGGCATAACCTGAAATATTAATTATAGTACTTTCTGCGGCATTTTGAATTTCAGAATATACTATTGAACCCAATATGTTAGTAATTCTTACGGATTTGATCTCTACGTTCTTTGATACAATATTAAGAGTCGTATTGGCAGGGTTAGGATAAATTGCAAAACTTTCGTCATTTGTAAAGTCAGCTACCCCAAGTTCGGGAGCTTTTACTAAAAGCATTCCTTCTGCCCGATCGCTAATCACAATATGCCCACTTTCAAAAAATGGATAAATGTTCCAAGAACCATTGAACCCAGCGTTATTATTCATTGAATAACTATCAAAAAATCCAACTTCACTCATATTCTCATTGGCAATATCGGCAATGTCCACTACCCGTAAACCAGCGGCATTATTGGCCAAATAGAATTTATCATCCTTCACATATCCATTATGATCTGTGGCTCCTGTAGGGCCTGTATACTCAAAATGAAATTGCGGGTCGTCTAAATCTTCAAAATCGAATATGATAGTTCTGGAATTAAACCCGAGGTTAATCTCATCTGTTTCGTCACCCAACAAGAAATACCGATGATCTTCAGTAAGCCATCCTTGATGTGTATAACTTACATTATTATAATCTATTGTGGCGATTAATTGTGGGTTTGCTTTATCGGTTACATTTATGATTACAACTTCATTTTCATTACTTCCGAAGAAGATTTCATCTCCTGTATAATCTGTATCTGGACCATTATAAATTACCACCATGGCATCATGCGTATATCCATCTGTAGCATAGCCTCCTTCTGCCACAGGGTTCACTGGGTCTTGAATATTGATGAAATGTGGTCCGCCAGAAAATGTACTTGTACCAACACCATACGCATAACCTGTAGCCTCATTAATTACAATATTATGCGCACTTCCAAAACCGTTATAAACAAAGTCAGGTGTGAATATTTCTGGTGGATTTGCGACATTTCTTAAACGAGTAAGATCAAATATTTGCATTCCGTGACCTGAATCCTCGCTTACAATAAATACATGGTTGTTATAGGTTTTTGCATCTCTCCAAGTAGAGTGAATGGTGCTTTCACCAGGTAATTGCCCTAAATATACGGGGCTAACAGGGTCAGAAATATCTATAAAAGCAGTGGCTTCATTTAAACAGATAATAGCGTATTCTTTTCCATCTTGTGGGTCTGTCCATCCCCAAGAATCATTCGCCTTTACCGAGTTCATGGTGGACAATGGAATTTGTGATTTTAAATCATAGCCCTTACATTCAAATCCTCCAGCCATTCCTCCAACACATGGAGTTTGGGCAAAAGATACTGAGGCCGCAAGGGCGCTTAAACACAATAATATTTTTTTCATAGCGTGTAGCATTTTTATAAAAGTACAAAATAAAATGGATTGGGAACTTTAAGTATATTCTGGTTTTTTACCCACTACTCCAACATAATATGCACGTAATTTAATAGTATCTGCCTCTATGTCACCAGTTGGATAAAAAGGTTTATTGATGGTCACTGTTTTAGTGCCATAATCAAAAGAAACAGGAATAATAGGTACTCCTGCCGATTGGGCGATGTAATAATATCCTGTTTTCCAAACTTCCACTTTCTTTCGTGTTCCTTCTGGAGCATGGGTCAGCCTAAATTCATCTTTACTATTGAAAATGGATGTGATTGCTTCCACTTTATTTTGACCAGAAGTGCGATCCAAGGGAGCTCCTCCCATGTATCTAAAATACCAACCGAATGGCCATTTAAAGAGTTCTTTTTTACCTACCCAATGAATGTTAGTCTTCGCTATTCGGCGGGTAAAAACACCCACGTAGAAATCATGCCAACTTGTATGTGGTATCACAATAATGACGACTTTCTTAATTTCGGGTGAAAAATCACCGACCAATTTCCAGCCTAAAATTTTATTAAAAATAAATTTGGTAACCCCCATAATACAAGGAAAGATACTACATTTTTAAGTATAAATCTCGTAGTTTATCTCGTGTCATAATTTGCTCCCAATCATCACCTAAGGCATTCTCCCACAATGGCACTAAGCTAAGTGCAATATCGATCATGGTATTCATTTGATAGTCAGTTAAATTACTGCAAATTCCTTGAGGAATTTCAATATTATGGTAGGTTTTCATTTCCTTAAACAGACGTACTCCTTCTGTGTAGTACTCACCCAAATGATCAAAAACTATACAGTTTCCTATTCCATGTTTGGTTCCAAGAACATACCCCAAACCGTAACTCATAGCATGGGCAATACCAACTTGAGAATATGCAATGCTCATTCCTCCATGCCAAGAAGCCATCATCAACTTCCCTCTAGACTCTGCTTCTGTTAATTTTTCACTTAAGAAGATTTCTTTGCAAAGATCGTATGCCTTTTCTCCATAACTTTTACTGAATTCATTCAAGAAAGTCCCGTTGAGAGATTCTACACAATGAATAAAACAATCCATCCCTGTATAAAACCACTGGTTCATAGGAACGCCAATTGTCAAATCTGGATCCAATACCACTTGATCAAAAGGGGTATAATCACTATTAATTCCTAGTTTCTTTTCTGGACCTGTAAGTACAGTTGTTCTAGAAACTTCGGCACCAGTCCCTGAGATAGTCGGAATACCCACATGGTAAATTGCTTTGGTTTTGACCAAGTCCCATCCTTGATACTCAGAAGCACTACCTTTATTTGTAAGCATGATCGATACCGCTTTAGACAAATCGAGAATACTTCCACCTCCTACTCCAATAATTCCAGAAGGGCTAT
>JAESTG010000098.1 GCA_016763715.1 Flavobacteriaceae bacterium | reverse complement strand
TGAGTCTTGTAATTGTGTAAAATTTGATTTTTTTAACACTTGGTTTTCTGAGTATTGAATGATGGGAACATTTTGCATTAAACTTTTCTTTTTTACCCAAGTAGAATCGTTGAAATTATACGATTGAAACTGAATGCTCAATTCGTCTAACTCAACTTTATCATTTTCATTGAATCGTTTTAATTTCTCTCGAATGTTTCCAAGATTATCAAAATTGAGGCTTACTTGAATATAACGCACCTTTAATAATTGATCATTCAACTTAAAGTTATCCTTATTTGCTTCGTAATAAAGCTCCATTTCTTGAGGGGTAATGGTGCTATCCAATTGTTGCGGAACAATACTACTTTTATAAGCCTCTGTATACAAATCGATCCGGTACTGATCTACTAATTTATCATAGTTGCTCAATTCAGTATCTGTCAGATTTATTTTGGCTTGATCAATCATTAGCTGTTGCGTAGCCCACCTCTTAATAAAATTATTGACCCTTAAAATACTGTCTTCGGCTGAAGTTACTTCGAAAACTAAATTGGAGACATCCTCTTCATATAAATAAGTATCATTAACTCTTGCAATAGGAATACGCAAATCCTCTTGCTTAAAATAGTCGCAGGAAGTAATCAATAAAAACAATACAATAATTGGGGGAAATTTATGCATTAAAGTTTCAATTCCTTTTTAAGTCTTCTCAGTGTTTTTTGATTAATTTCTACTTTATATTTCGCTCTTAACTCCTCTATCCATGTCTTTTCTACATATCCTTGGTAATCACTAAGTACTCTTCCTTTAATCTCATCAAACTCTTTTGGGCCAGAAGCAATTATCTCATTCACCTTCAGTATAATAAACGAATCATTTTCTGTATATATTTTCGAAAGACCTAATTGAGGTTTGAAGTTGGTTGGTAATTCCCGCTCTCCAAATTCAAAAACACCTTTGGTGAGTAGCACATTAACCTTTTTATCAACATTAAGTTGTGTTTTTATTTCATCACCTGACTTCCCTTCTTTAAATAGAGCCTCTACTTGTTTGCTTACATTCTGTTTGGAAGTTCCAATTATTTCAACGTTAAAGCGCTGCTTCCATTGATATTTACTTCTATTTTCCTCAAAATACTTTTGTTGCCCTATAGTATCCCTTTTTGCTTTTGACCAGATATTCTTACCCATCACGTCAAAAATTAACAGCCCATCTCGATACTCACTAATAATACCAGCATATTCTTCATTCTCCAATTCTAACTTGCCTCTGAAGTAAGTTTTTAGTTCTAAAGTTTCAAACTCATCATAATAATCAGCTAACAAGGTAATTTTACTTTTGTACTGCTTACTTTTCATTTGCCGTTCCGAAACATACTTAGCAAAATCCTTAAAGAAGACTTTATGATCTCCTATGTTAAACATCCTTTTGTCTTCGGAAGCTGGAATAGTATCCATTTTCCAACGTCGCCCAAGAACTTCTGTTGCCACATACGTATCAAAATATGGAGAATAACTTTCACCTTTAATATAACCATACTTCTCTCTAATCTTTTTATTCACGGCGTTGGTTACAATTTTTGAACGACTTCCTTCCTTTACACGGCGTTCAAGCATGTCTTTCTTTTCCTTATAAGTTGGAAGCGAATGTTTTTCATCTAGTCGAATGATGTGCCAACCAAAATCAGATAAAACAGGCTCTGTCATATCTCCAAGATTCTCTAACTTATATGCAGCCTCTTCAAAGCTAGAGGAACGTAAGTCTCCTTTACTGAATTTACGTAATTTACCGCCATTCTTCCCTGAATTTTTATCATCAGAATATTGTTTAGCCAAACTCTCAAACGAATCTCCTTGCTGAATCAATGCATAAATTTCTTGAATTCGTTCCTTAGGAGTGTAACTCTTTGTGGTATCCTTTGTAGATATCATAATATGAGACACCGTGATCTCACTGGCTTTCTTTCTTCGGTCATGTACCTTTATGATGTGGTAACCAAATTGAGTTCTCACAATTTTAGAAACTTTCCCAGCTTCGGTATTATAGGCCGCTGTTTCAAATGGGTACACCAATGCAAATGCTGTAAAGTAACCTAAATGTCCTTCCGATTTTTCAATATTGGGTTCTTCTGAATTTTCCTTCGCAAGAGTTGCAAAATCCTCTCCTTTGATTGCTCGATCACGGACGGCTTTTAGTTTGTTGTAAGCTTTCAAGGTATCTTGAGGAACGGCATCGTAAGTAACCATAACAAGAATATGCGAAGCATCAATTTCTTCTAAAGTTCGGTCGTATGCTTCTCGAGCTAATTCCGAAGTTACCTTATCTTCAAAAATATAATTTCGAGAAAGTTGTTCTTCATACTTGGCAAAATCTTCCTTGTAACTCTTAGAGTCTTGAAAACCTTGACTGTAAGCTTCTGCCACCTTCAGTTTATAATCTATAAATAGCTGTAAATAGCCATCAACACTCTTTTGTGATTCTTCCTGAACTAGGTCAAGATTCTTTTTATAGACTCTCGTAAATTCTTTAGCCAAAACTACATTATCATCTATAGTTAATAAGATGTCTTTTTTGTTCTGAGCAAAGCTAGAAATTGCCACAAAAAATAAGGTAAACGATAGAGTAAAAATTTTATTCATAGTCAAATTAGTTAAGCTTTATTGAAGCAAGACAAAAATATAAAAAACTAGGCATTACACAAGTGAGTTAACACAACGTTATCAAACTTTTTATAGTATTATTCATCTGTTGAAAATTATGTAAATTAGGGCTTGAAAATTTTAAATATATATTATGAAATATACCTCCGAAATTATTATTAATCTCCCAAGGGAAGAGGTAATACGTAAATTGGAAAATGCCGAAAACATGAAACATTGGCAACGAGGGCTTGTAAGTTATAAACTCCTTGAGGGTTCACCTGGCCAAGAGAATGCCAAAACAGAATTGGCATACAAAATGGGAAAAAGAAATGTGTTTTTAGTAGAGACAATTATCAAAAATGAATTTCCAGAAGAATTTCACGCCAACTATAACTCTAAAGGTGTTCATAACGCTCAACGTAACTTTTTCCATGCATTAGAACCCAATAAAACGAAATGGGTGAGTGAAAGTGAATTTCAATTTGCAGGTTTCGGAATGAAAGTCATGGGGTATTTAATGCCTAATGCATTTAAAAAGCAATCCTTGAAGTACCTTAAAGACTTTAAAAATTTTGCTGAAAATGGAACTTCAGTCACAGAATAATAAATGGAACACATCAAACTAATCTGGGACTTCAAAGGCCCTAATGCAGCTCGTACAGCCGAGCATCATGTAATTCACCTTAAGGAGTTTGCCATTGCGGAAGAACTTCAACAGACCATCTGTGAAGTAGAAAAAATGTCTGAAATGCACCATATCGCTTATTTGGTGGTAAAAAAAACGATGATGAGTGAATTACG
>JAESTG010000001.1 GCA_016763715.1 Flavobacteriaceae bacterium | reverse complement strand
CTAGATAATGATGCGGATGGAATTTTGTGGGTAAAACAAATTGACGATCCTTCTGCATTTGGTGTAGTAAAATTAAATGATGAAGGTATAATTACCGATTTTGTTGAAAAGCCAGAAACCTTCGTTTCTGATTTAGCAATGATTGGAATTTATTATCTCAAAGATGGCGCAAAATTAAAAACTGAATTGCAATATCTCATTGACAACGGAATAATTAAAGGTGGTGAATATCAATTGCCTGATGCCTTGCGAAATTTGACTAAAAAAGGTGCACAATTCAAACCTGGTAAAGTTTCTGAATGGTTGGATTGTGGTAATAAGAAAGTTACCGTGCATACAAACCAACGTGTGCTTGAATTTGATAAAGATGATGAGGATTTAATATCACCTGACTTGGTGCTGAAAAATTCAGTTATTATTCCACCTTGTTTCATTGGTGAACATGTAGTAATTGAAAATGCCGTAGTTGGTCCACACGTTTCATTAGGTCGTGGAACTACGGTAAAAAATTCGGTAGTTACAAACTCAATAGTTCAAAAAAATGCCATGATTACGAATTCAGTATTACAGGATTCAATGATTGGAAATAATGCCAAAATATTGAGCCACGGAAAAGTAATTAGCATTGGCGATTTCACCACAATTGAATGATAAAAAACTGTAAAAATAACACTCTTTTGATATTAAATCGCACAGTTATTTGTGCTTTAATGCTCTTTTTTGTTGCAAGTTGCAATAATTTTAAAAAAGCAGAAGAGGTGAATATTTACACCCAAAGGAAAGTTTTCAAAGCAGAATTTCATCAGGCAAATTCTGAAAAAATGATCGGACATTATGAAAAAGCCATTGCGCTTTTTGAACATTGTTTAGTCGTTGAACCCAATAACCACGCCGTGCATTTTGCCCTGGCCGACTTGTATCAAACGCAAGGAGACAAGGACAAAACTTTGCATCACGCGGAAAGTGCTTACAACAATAATAAATCAAACAAATGGTATGCCTTGCGCTTAGCCGATCTGTATTTTGAACGCAATGAATTTGCCAAAACAGCTGATTTATATGCTGCAATTATCGCTGAAGAAAAAAACGTTGACATAAAATTTAAATATGTTGATGCGCTTATTCGCGCCAAACGATTTCCTGAGGCGATTACAATGTTGAATGAGATTGAAGTTGAAACAGGTGTGCTTCCTGAACTAACCTTCACAAAACATGATTTGTATACCCAGTTAGGTGAAACTGAAAAGGCCGAGGAAGAATTAACGCGACTAATGAATGAAAATCCGGCTGACGCAGACAATAAAGTAATTGTGGCAGAATTCTACTTGCAACAAAAGCAATTCGTCAAATCAAAAAACTTACTCCAATCTGTTATAAACGATAATCCAAATTATGGACAGGCCTATATCATGATGGCCGATTTAGAATTACGACAAGATAATGTGTCGGGCGCCTTTGACAACCTTAAAAAAAGGATTTTTAAGTGAAGATGTAGACCTGGATCGTAAGCTAGAAATTGTGCGTGGACTTTTACCCTATACGGCGAAAAAAGAACGTGATTATAAAGAAATGCGTTCAGGTGTTGCAGGGCTATTTAATGTTATTTATGACCCCAGTTTAGGTAATGGTAAAATGCATAATTATTACGGTGATTATTGGACCTTTCAAGAGAATTATGCCAAAGCCGAAGAGCAATATGAAATGGCCATTGAAATTGACCCTTCTTCGTTTAATTTATGGTTGCGCTTATTAGATGCTCAATCAAATCTGGAAAATTACGAGGGACTTACCGAAAATGGTGAAAAAGCAGCTGACCTTTTTCCAGCCCAACCTATAATTTATCTTTTAACTGGTATTGGCGCAAAGGAATTAACGGATTATGAAAAGGCAGAAGAGTGGTTTTACCTTGGAAAAGATTTGGTAGTGCGAGATCCACAATTACAGTCTGAATTCCTCTATCAATTAGGCGACATGAACTACCGACAAGGCAATTTGGATGAGGGCAAGTTTTACTTTGAACAAGCACTTCAATCCTATGAAGGAAACATCAATGTGTATGCAGACAAATCCTCGCGACTAATGAATAATAATGAATTAGATTTGGCGGAAACTGAAATAAAAAAGGAATTGATATCGCACCAGAAAGTTCAAAATTACTTGATATTTATGGTCAAATTTTATTCGAAAAGAAAGCATATAAAAGCGCTGGAGACTCCTTTTTAAAAGCCCTATATGAAAACTACGGTGATGGCAAAATTCTAGAGCGCTATGCAGATGCTCTCTTTTTAAATGGAGAAAAGGAGAAGGCAATTGAATTGTGGGGAGAAGCCATTAAATTTGGAAATACATCCCCATTATTAAAACGGAAATTTGAGGCGAAAAATTACTTTAAACCTGAATAAATTGGTGTAACAACTAATTAAGAATGACACGCAAACAACGAATGAATAAGTACAATAGACATATTATAATCCCAATTTTCACGCTTTTTCTGGTTGTGTTCTTAACCGCATGCGGCAATCGTCAACATGTAGATAAGGGCAAAAAATTACCGAATAAGAGTACCAAAGAATTGGAAAATGCACTATTTGCGCAAGATTCTATTCCATTTCATTTTTTTGCTGTTCGAATTGGTGTTGATTTAAAAAGTACGCAAAGAACTGCTTCTTTTTCCTGCTATGTTAAACTCAATGTTGATACCGCATTTGGTGGATCAATTAAGCTTGGACCAATTGTCGGTGCGGCCTATATGATAACAACAGATTCTATCTTTTTTGCAAACAAAACTGAAAAATGTTATTTCGCCGAAAGTTTAGATTTCGTCTCAACCTTATTTGGAACTGAAATTGAATTCGATTTTTTCCAAGATTTGATCTTAGGGTTACCAATTGGACTAGAAGAAGGCACTAATTATCAGCAAATCAAAGTAGATGATCACTATATCCTTTCCTCACATAAAGAAAGGTTATATAAACGTCTTGAAAATGACCGCTTAAATTTAGAAGATGATGTCATGTTGATCCAATACCATATGGACACGGCTGACCTAAATGTATTTCAAACAAATATTGAAGTTCCTTCAGATACGACATCAATCCAAACTGATTATTTAGAATCAAAAATGGAAGAAGGTTTTCGCGTTCCTGAGGCAACAGCAATTTACATCACTAATCCAAAGGACACCATAGAAATTCAATTGAATTACGGTTCCGTTAAAATCAATAATCCTTCAAAAATAAAGATTAAAATACCAGATTCATACATTGAATGTAAGTAAATACATAGCGATTTTAATATGT
>JAESTG010000097.1 GCA_016763715.1 Flavobacteriaceae bacterium | reverse complement strand
TTTATTTAGTGTGTTTCGTGCCCCTTTAGCAAACGACCAACAACAAAGTATATCTTCAAGAAGCCACAGCAATCTTGCACTCTGTTAGGCTGCGCCTTCCAGCAAGATATACCCAGAACAGTAACCTATTACTCGTGTTTACCTTTCTTCTTCTTTGCTTTTCTTCTGTTCCTCTTTCCATTTTGCCGCTCCAATGGCAACACCTACTGCCATACCAATACCCATACCAGCTCCCATATTGTCCATTGCCATTCCAACACCAATACCTACCGCCATTCCAATGACCATCCACTTGCCAATAAAATTGTTTTTCATTTAATTTTGCTTTGTGAATTAGTCGGATGCATTAAAGGATTGTTACAGTTGTGCTTCGGAATAAATTTTTGTGAGGCTCAAACTAGTACGATGAAACAAAAAATCTTGGATAGCACAGCTCACTTTTTTTTTGAAAAAATTAAGCAGTCAAAATAAAGACCTACTCCAATTTATTAAGCAATAGTTGTTCGTAGTTTTAGAGTTTACGCAATTTTTGAATACTAACTAGTCCGAAGCCTCCCTGTTCAATCCTGTTTTAAATGAAGGTATGATTCAGGGAGACTTATTCTAAGGTTTAAGGTTCCAAATATCAATACTAATTGAATCTGTTATTTTTTAAAGAAACACTTACAAGTCCCATTTAGATACAAAAATGCCCCGACCCAACCCTCTTTTAAAAATGAAAAAAAGAGCTGGAGAAGGGGATTAACTAACTATTTATAAAGGTAATAGGTTTTAGTATGAATACGCTACGGTTTAACCATAGTTTTGCAATGTGATAGTTAGGTATAATTCAAACTATTGGAATTATGTGACTATTGCAGGTTTCATTAATCTTGATGTAAGAATAATATTACCTTTAGTCAATACCTGTCATAATTTGATGTTAATCAATACATCATAATGCTTAATTTAAGTTTTCGTTATGTAGCATTCAATCTTGAAGAAAACTATCCGACCCTATTTTTTGGAAAGTGTAAAAAATGAATAAGCCAATTCTAGGTCTTTAATCTCCGTTTCTTTTGTATTAGGGTTTGAACTCGCCATATTATTTTTCACTGGATAAGCATTAAATAATGTCCATTCCAGAAGCAACTTTCCTTTAGCATCTTTGAGGTGTAATGCCACTCTGGTTTTTTCTACGGAAGTATTAGAAGTCGCATTTTGACAGGAAGCACACCATTGCAGAAGTTTAGAATCTTGAACAGACCGACCATTTTTAAGGATTAGGTTTCCAGTTTTAGGTAAGGATGGTAGCCTGAATTTAGATGGATTTTCATCTTTTTTCAGCAATTTTGGGAGTGCAACTTCGGTAGAAATTCCAGTGACTTCTTGAAAGGTGGTTTGTTCGCCGTTAGCGGATAATTCAAAATAAAATTCAGAAGAAGGAAGAGTTGCTTGATCCATAATGACTCGTGCTTTTGGTTAGTATTGTAGTTTTACTAAAGATAGTTAAAAATTGATTAACACTCTGTAGGGCAAATATTTACTTCACAAAGTTAGTTAAAGGAAGATTTCTAAAGGATTTAAGACTAGCATTATTTGCACTTCTAATAACATAATGCAGCTGCACCCAAAATGGGAACATTAGATTGTTCGGATACAATTATTGTTAAATGTTCAAGCTGTTTTGGATATGGAAACTTAGCGATGCTCGCTTCCATGGTTTCTTTGAAATAAGGGTATGCCTTAGCTAACGAGCCGCCCAAAATAATTGCTTCAGGAGCGTACATAAATAGAATCATTTTAATGGCTTCAGCCAAATGATTTCCAAATTCTTTAAACGCTGCTACTGCTTGTGGTTGATTTCTTTTAGCCAACTCATGAACTTCTTTTCCACTTTGCTGATAGGTATTCGTAAAATAGAAACTACCTACATAGTCTTCAACAATGCCATCTTTATATGGGAGCATCC
Organism: Flavobacteriaceae bacterium; assembly: GCA_016763715.1. The sequence goes on along the minus strand of JAESTG010000097.1, from coordinate 2,352 downwards.
CTATTTCACCCGCCCCACAGATTACACCATTGTATAATTCATTTTTAATAATGACTCCCATGCCCAAACCTGTTCCTATGGACAGTCCAATGAAATTTTGAAAACCCTTTCCTTTGCCAAAATTTTTTTCACCTAAAACAAAACAATTGGCATCGTTATTTAAGTGAATAGGTAATTTATAACGAGCTTCCAATAAATTACGAAGAGGTACCTCTTTCCAGACAGGAATGTTTTGTATGTCATATAAAATCCCTGTTTTAGAATCAACTATCCCAGGGACTCCAATTCCTATAGCTTTTGTTTTAGTAGTAATAATGCTGTCAATAAGCTCATACAGACCGTTTAGTAATTCAGTTTCTGTTGAGGATGCATCTACAGCATAGCATGCTTCTTGAAGAATTTGACCATTATTTACTCTTCCTATGTTGAAGCTTGTTCCTCCTAAATCGATTCCGAGTACTTCTTCGTTCATATGCTCTGTTTCTTTTTTTGCTGAAAAGTACTATTCTTAATCAATGGTTTGGCCCAGAAACCTATGGAGAGTATAAATAAAAGGGGTATGACAAGAAACAGCATTCCAGTCTTTAAACTAAACATATCGCCTATAAAGCCAACAATTAAGGGCATAATGGCGCCTCCAGCAATTCCAGTGCATAGAATCCCAGAAAGCGAACCGTGGTGTGATGCAACCGAATTGAGACCTAAAGAAAATATAATAGACCACATTACAGAAATAAAGAAACCCAACATTGGGAAGGCATAAAGAGCGACTTCAGCTGAACTATAGATAGCAACCAACAGACACCCTATTGTTAGTACTGTAGCTCCAATAAGAAGTTTTCTACTGTCCATTATTCGCAAAAGAACCAGACCTACCAAACAACCTGCAGTCAATAGTCCCCAAAAGTATGCAACGGTATTTGCACCAGTAGTTTGGGCATCCAGACCGTGATATTGATTTAAAAATTGTGATATCCAATTACCAATCCCTTGCTCGGTACCTACGTAACAAAATATTCCAAAGAAATATAACAAGGTCCATTTGTTTTTTAAAAGCTGAAAATAGGATTTGGAATCTCCAGATTTTTCACTCTCCTTTTTTTGATAAGTAGGGTATTTAGTAAACCATACAATTCCGAGTAGAAGGAGTGCCAGAAAAGCAAATACGATGTATAAAGAAACCCATGGAAGATCTGCAGGGACCAAATTTAGTAAGGTATTGGCCAAACCATCGGATGTAGTTTTATCTCCAACTAGGTACATATAAAGGTACGGGCTAGCAAATGATGCCAATCCAAATACCAACTGGGCTAATACCGAATTAAAAGCAAAATGTTCTTCTCCACCTGCAGCACGAAGCATGGGGTTGATTATCACTTGCAGAACAGCCATACAGCAGCCAAGACAAAATAAACTAATACTGAAAACTACATATCCTGGGAAAAGAACAAAAACAATACTAGCTAACATCAATGCCACAAACGAAACGGACAATAACGTTTTGTCACTATACTTTTCCGAAAGGAATCCAGCAGGAATAGACATGACGCCATAGGCAATAAAAAAGAAAAAGGGGAGTAATCCAGTCAACACAAGACTGAGGTCAAAACTTTCCTTAACATCAACGATAATTGAATTTAAAATGTTAGTAATAAAAGAAATGGCAAAAAAGATTACCATCACCAATAGAACAATACGATAGTGTTTTTTAGAAACAGCTGGTTGGGTCATTTAGTTGTCTTTTGGTATGAGTTCATTTTGGAGTTGTCATAAATGTACTAAAAGATACTGAATCATAAATTTTTTTGAAATTTGTAGTTAGCATTGTTTCTAGTTAGTGAGCGAATTATGTATTCCAATAATTACATTTTCGGTTAATGTATATATCGCGATTAATTGTATTTTAGAGAGTCAAATATGGTTCTTCTTTTTTTCTTTCAATTTATTCAGAATAAAAACAGTGCTATTAAATAGTAATAATCATGAAACTCAATATAAACAGTGTTTATTGGCCCTTCGGAATTGTTCTTTCTCTTTTCCTTTGTATCACAGCCTCTATACAAGCACAGGAAGCTTATACTGAATACAATGGACGGGTATTGGACAAAGTGACAAATGAGCCTTTGGTTTTTGTGAATTTAGCCGTTGCGAATAGTAATATTAGTACCGTCACCAATACTGAAGGCAACTTTACCCTAAAAGTACCTAGTACCCATAAAGCAGGAATTATAATTATATCCTTATTGGGATATGAGCAGAGTGAGTTGGTGTTAAGTAACTTGGAAGATATTAAAGGTAGGATATTACTAACACCAATGGTTACAGAACTGAATGAGGTGAATGTAACTGTCT
>JAESTG010000096.1 GCA_016763715.1 Flavobacteriaceae bacterium | reverse complement strand
TCCCGCTTTATTTTTTTCAATTGTTGCTGGCGTATATGTTGTTTCGTATTCACCATCAAACTACTACTTGGTCTATCAACAAGGAGAACTTAATTTATTGTTCCATGTGTGGCTAATTGCAGGAATACTTTCAAATTTCTATTATTTGATATGTTCTTTTCAAATAGTAAGGATCTTTAAAAAGGAAGGGAAAGCGGTCTTTTCATTTGTCCAAAACCCAATAACATTCCTTACCTATTTCTTGTGCACAATTTTGTTTATTATCATGGTTTGGGTCTTTAGTTATATAAATTCTATGTGGCTCAATAGATATATCCAAATTATTGGATACGATGTATTATGGATTGCCATTCCAGTGTTTATCTATATAATAGGATATTATAGTTTGAAACAACCGGAGCTGTTCCGAATTTCACTTGATAGAAAAATCAACGAAAACAAAAAACGAATTTCGAAAGGAGAATCTGAATTGTTAAAGGACAAGTTGGATAGTATGATGCAAAATGAACAATTGTATTTACTGAATGACCTTACTTTAGCGGACGTAGCCAAAGAACTTCAGACTTCAACCAATAATATTTCATGGGTACTCAATAACATGTATAATATTACTTTTTATGACTTTATAAATGGTTATCGCATTGAAGAATTTGTTGAGAAGATTGCCAATCAGGAACACCTAAATCATACCATACTTGCTCTTTCTATGGATGTTGGATTTAATTCTAAATCTACTTTTAACAAAGCATTTAAACAAACCATGAAGGATGCTCCCAGTAATTATATAAAAAAACACACAGCAGCCTAAAATAGGTGCTGCTGTATCCAAACGGTCGATTTCTATCGTTTCTGAACTTAAGTTTACCCAAAACTTAAAATTCAGAATCATGAAAACAACAACATTTATTTTTTTAGCAACTTTATTATCGGTGGTCTCATCTGCCCAAACAGTTAACACATTTATAGAGGGAACTCCCGATGACGCCATTGCGTTGGATGCCGACGGGAATATATACGCTTCTAACTTTACTGGCGATAGCGTATTTAAATTTGACTCCAATGGAACCGCAACTACCTTTGTGAGTGGATTGGACACACCCAATGGTCTTGATTTCGACTCGAATGGTAATTTGTATGTATGTGATTTTAATGCGAATGAGCTCTTTAGATATGATAGTTCTGGAATATTGGATGCATCAATTACCATTCCAGGGAATCCATCGGGGATAGTCAAAGCGTGGGATAATGATGATATGATTTATACCCGCTATAACGTAAATACGATTAACAGAGTTACTCCTTCGGGCGTGTTTACAGAAGTTTCTTCAGATCCTGCTTTAAATGGCCCTGTGGGATTGGCCTATGATTCCAATGGCCAACTTTATGTAGCAAATTATAACAATAGAGAAGTATTCAAAGTACTCGCCAATGGTGACTTAGAGTATATAGCAACGGTAGGAACTATTGGAAACCTTGGTTTTATCGCTTATGGACAAGGAATGTTATGGGGAACAGGTATTAGCGATCACAAAATATATGTGATTGACCCAACAGGGGTGGATGAGGTTAACGTGTTTGCGGGTAGCTCGGCTGGGAGCATGGATGGTGATATCGCACAGGCTACTTTTAATCGTCCTAACGGAATTGCATTTAGTGAAGATGAAACAACGCTGTACATCACCGATTTTGGCACTAAAAATTTACGAATTATCACTGGAGTTGTACTTTCTGCAGGTGATATCTCACTGAAAAATAGCGAGGTAAAATTGTTTCCAAATCCAACAACCAATTTGTTGAATATTCAGATTAATACTTCTGAAACAGGGAGTGCTACTTTGAAAGTTTACGATATTTTAGGAAAGACTCTTTTTTCTTCTGAATTGATTCTGAATGGCAACCTTACTTCAAGCAAAGTAGATGTGAGTGCTTGGAATAGTGGCACTTATTTCGTGGAAATTATTTCGCAAAATGGCTCGATTACCAAAAGATTTATACGTTAGATTAAACCAAAGGGCGGAAGGTAGTGAATGTCTTTCGGCCTTTATTCTTTGGAAAGAAGATCTACCAAAGTCTCCAATTCATCTGGTTTAGCAATAATTTTTTTGTCTTTATCTAGTATGAAGTATGTAGGGGTTTGCGATATGTCATAAGCCTTAGCAACATCATTTTCCCATTTTCCCATGCCTGGAATATGAAGAAAATTAGGCAAACGAAGGGATTCATTTTTCCAACTATAAATATCGTCTTCAATGCCAAAAGCTACAACTTGGTATTTACCTTTTGGTAGTGTCTGCATCTTTTTTTGCAGTTTAGGCAACTCTTTCAAACAATGGGGACAGCTGCTGCTCCAGAACACTAAAATATAATGATCTGAACCCGTCAATTCATGAAACCACTGGGTGCTACCATCTTCTAATTTCCAAGAAAAGTTAGGTGCCTTTGCTCCAACCGAAAGGCTTTCATATTTAAAAAGCAAATTAACCAGTGACGTTTCTTTGAGTTCTTTAGCCAGTGGGCTTAGGTATTTTCTTGATAAATAATTGGCTTTTTCAGGCTGCTCCAAACTAACAAAAGCTTGCCAGATATTCAATAAAATACTTTTTTGATATTCTTTGTTGGCATCTTTTAAAAAAGCAGCTACCGTATCAATATCTTCCTTATTTTCAATATAGTAAAAGCATTGATCTAAAAGAAAGCGAGATTTTTGAAGGGTTGAATCTGTTACATCAACACTATCAAAATAAGTTTCTTTTTTATGCTGAAAATATATTTTGTTGCTTTCAAAGGATGTCGGTAAATAAGGTCTCGATGCACGAATAAAACTTCCTGCAATCATGTTTTTCGAACTTTTTTCAAACTTAATTTGTGCTTCTTTTTGTTGAGAGATCAGGGGTTGAATGTTCAGCGAATCGCTGGGGTTTTCATCATAAAGCTGTGCTATGGCATAGTTGAGTGGGATGATTTCTAATTGGTATTCACCCCAAGCGATATTTTCTTCCGAAGAAATAAAAGTAAGCCCTTCGGTTTCAGAAAAAGTGAGCTCAATATCTTCTTTTCCATTATAAATAAACTCGAAGTTATTCTCTTCTGGTGGCACGGCATAGACAAATCGATACATGCCAGGAGCGTTTGTGCTGTCCATAGCAATTGAGAACTTTCCTTCTTCATCAATCTTTGTGTCGGTTGTGTACCTATCATTGGTTGGTGTAATTCGATAAACGATACCCCATTTGTAGTTTTCGGCAGGAGTGAAGGTGCCACTAATGCTAATTTGACTAATTGAAAAAAGGGGTATAAATAATAAAATAAGAAGTAATCGCTGTGTCATAGGGCTGCAAATATAGGTAACTAAAGCCAAAAATGATGCCAACTAATCTAAGTGATAGTGCATTAGGACGAAAATCGTTGTAATTTGGTCAAGGCCTTTTCTACAGAGGTAACTTGCTCCATAGTCAATAATAATCGTAGCCCATTTCGGGTTTGTTTTTCCTTCATTTTTACTGAATTGGAGTTGGCTTGCACATATTCAAGTACATTACCGAAAGATTTACTCTGATAAAAAGAACTTTCTTGATTATGAATGAAATACCCCACGAAGCGGTTCTTTTTCATCACTACACGTTCTAACCCCATGCGGAGTGCAATCCATTTTATCCGAACACTATTCATAAGATCTACAACAGGCTCTGGTAATTCTCCGAAGCGGTCCACCAATTCTTCTTCAAACTTTTGAAGCGACTCCTCATTTTTTACTTGATTTAGTTTGGTGTACAGATTAAGTCGTTCCGTTATGTTATTTACATAATCATCGGGAAAAAGTAGCTCGAAGTCGGTGTCGATGACTATTTCTTTGATGAATACTTTCTTTTCGTGTTCTGTGCCTGCATATAAATCCTTGAATTCTTTTTCTTTGAGCTCGTCAATGGCTTCAGCTAGGATTTTTTGGTAAGTCTCAAAACCAATTTCATTAATAAATCCACTTTGCTCACCACCTAACAAATCACCCGCACCGCGAATTTCTAAATCTTTCATCGCAATATTCAACCCACTGCCTAATTCACTAAACTGTTCTATAGCTGTGATACGTTTTCTAGCATCATTGGTCATGACTGAGTCTGGTGGTGTAATAAAGTAACAAAATGCTTTTTTATTGCTTCTTCCCACCCGACCTCGCATTTGATGTAAGTCACTTAATCCAAAGTTATTGGCGTTATTTATAAAGATTGTATTGGCATTAGGCACATCCAAACCACTTTCGATAATGGTCGTAGAAACAAGCACATCAAATTCATTATTCATGAACCCAAGCATTAATGTTTCCAACTTTTTACCTTCCAATTGACCATGTCCAATCCCTATTTTTGCATTTGGTACCAGTCGTTGAATGAGTCCCGCTACCTCTTTAATATTTTCAATTCGATTGTGGACGAAGAAAACTTGTCCTCCTCGAGAAATTTCATATTGAACGGCATCTCGAATCACTTCTTCTCCAAAACGAATGACATTGGTTTCCACAGGGTAGCGGTTAGGCGGAGGCGTTGTAATAATACTCATATCACGTGCGGCCATTAAACTAAATTGAAGCGTTCGAGGGATGGGAGTTGCCGTTAAAGTGAGCGTATCAACATTCTCTTTGAGAGTTTTGAGTTTGTCTTTTACTCCGACACCAAATTTCTGTTCCTCGTCAATGATTAGTAGCCCTAGATCTTTAAATTGGACCGCTTTGCTTACTAATTGATGGGTGCCAATCACTATATCGAGCTTGCCGTTTTTTAGATTTTCTAATACTGTGTTACGTTGTTTCGTAGTTCTAAAACGATTTAAATAATCAACATTTACTGGCATTTCAGACAGACGTTCGCTAAAAGTTCTATAATGCTGGAAAGCAAGAATGGTTGTTGGCACTAAAATTGCCACCTGTTTTCCATTGTCAACGGCTTTAAAGGCTGCTCTTATAGCTACTTCGGTCTTTCCAAAGCCGACATCTCCACAAATTAACCGATCCATAGGGCGTTCGTTTTCCATATCCCGCTTTATATCGGCCGTTGCTGTAGTTTGGTCTGGAGTGTCCTCGTACATGAAAGAAGATTCTAATTCATGCTGTAAATAGCTGTCGGGATCGAACGCAAACCCTTTTTGAAGCCTACGCTTGGCGTATAATTCAATGAGGTTGAAGGCGATTTGTTTGACCCTAGTTTTGGTCTTTTGCTTCAACTTTTTCCATGCAGCACTTCCTAATTTATATACTTTTGGTGTAGTGCCATCTTTGCCATTGTATTTGGAAATTTTATGTAATGAATGAATACTGAGGTATAAAATGTCACGCTCCCCATAAATTAATTTGATGGCTTCTTGGGTTTTCCCTTCGACTTCAATTTTCTGAAGGCCGCCAAATTTACCAATACCATGATCAATATGCGTTACATAGTCACCTACATCAAGATTAGTAAGTTCCTTTAGCGTGATTGCCTGTTTTTTAGCGTATCCATTTTTAAGTTGAAATTTATGATATCGCTCAAAAATTTGATGGTCGGTATAGCAGATGTTCTTATTATCCTGATCAATGAAACCTCTGTATAATGAAAAGACAACAGTTTTGTATTGAGCTACTTTTTGTTCAGCATCATCAAAAATATCATGAAAACGCTTCGCTTGTTGTTCGCTACTACAAAAAATATAGTTGGTGAAGCCATCCGCTGTATTTTGATTCAAATCTTCAATGAGCAGATGAAACTGTTTGTTGAACGATGGCTGCGGTTTCGTTTTAAAAATAATAGGCACCACATCACCTACATTTTCTGAAGTATGTAATAAAACAGAGGTAAAGGTTTTGAGTTGTTGCTTCAGTAAAGATGAATCGCAAAAAAGCTCTTTAGGCTCGCTCATTTTTATCTCGCCCGTTTGTTGTGTGAAGGCGGTTGTCGCTTTTTGAAAGAGCTTGTCTATAGTACTACTTAAAAGTTCTTCACTCTTTAAAAATATGATGGTTTTTGACGCTATATATTTCAAAAAACTTTCACGTTTTTCCTCCATCATTTTGTTTTCCACATTGGGAATAATGGCTATTTTTTTAAGTTGCAACAACGAAAGTTGGGTTTCAACATCAAAGGTGCGAATGCTATCTATTTCATCTCCAAAAAACTCAATTCGATAAGGTTCGTCGTTACTAAAAGAGAATACATCTAAAATCCCTCCTCGTACCGAAAACTCTCCTGGTTCTGTTACAAAATCTGTTCGTTTGAACTTGTATTCAAAGAGTACCTCATTTACAAAATCAATGGAAAGTTGATCGTTTAAGGAGATTTTAAGTGTGTTTCTTTCTAGTTCTTTCCGAGTAATTACTTTTTCAAAAAGTGCTTCGGGATAGGTAATGATAAGTGCTGGTTTTTTTCGGGAGTTGATCCTATTTAGAACTTCGGATCTCAGCAGGACATTGGCGTTGTCTGTTTCTTCAATTTGATAAGGTCTTCGATAGCTGCTAGGATAAAATAATACATCTTGACCATCCAGCAAATTTTCCAAATCATTGAGATGGTATGCCGCTTCTTCCTTATCATTCAGAATAACTAAAAAGGGCAGTTCGGCTTGTTGGAAAGCCTTGGCAATTACCAAAGAAACAGAAGAACCCACGAGTCCAGCAACTTTTATAGGTTTGTGAGCTGATGATCTGTCTAAATTTTGGTCTTTGGATATAGCATTCCCTAGTTTTCGCACAGACGAAGACTGTTCAAAAAGGGAGTGAACAAGGGTTTTGCTCATAGGATGGCAAATATACTACAGGGTTGGCATTAAATAAAACAGGAAACCAATTTTTCTAAATGTTTCTTGTTATTATATACGTTGGGAGAAACTCTAATGGCATTTCCTCTAATAGAAACTAGAATGTTTTGAGCCGAAATGTTTGTTTTAACAGTATAAATATTCATTGATTCTGGTAAGTAAATCCCGAAAAGATGTTGCCCCCGATAATTAGAGTCTTCAACAAAACAACCCTTCTGTTGGGTTAGTTGTTCTATAGCCTCTTTTGTGATAGCCTCACAGTAAGTTTGAATGCCTTGCTGGGTCCATGTAATAAGCTGTCTAATTCCTTCGGTGAGCATGGGAACCATGATAAAATTACTGGACTCACCAATATCATATCGAGCTGCTTTTGGTTTAAAACTGTGATTGTAATTAACTAATTTTGAAAAATCCTCTGCGTCCTGATGATTCATCCAATTATTGTCTAAAGGTGTACCATCGTCAAACCGTTCTCCAAAGTAACCGATTCCAAGGCCATAGGCGCCCATAAGCCATTTGTATCCTGCACAAATGAGGGCGTCTGGTTGGATTTCCTTCACAGAAAAAGGAAGGGCTCCCACGCTTTGAGTACCGTCAATGATAAGGTAAGCGTTTACTTCATTGGTTCGAGATCTAACCGCTTGTAAATCGAATTTTGTGCCATCAGCCCAGTGAACCATTGGAAGAGCAACACACTTGGTTTTGGGAGTAATTGCCTCTAAAATATGTTCGTTCCAGAGTTGTCCACGCCCAGGAAGCAAGGGAGGAGCCGATATGGTTTTAATAACTACCCCTTTTTCTAATTCCAATTGTTGCCAAGCATAATAGTTGCTTGGAAATTGTTCTTCGAGTACTACAATTTCGTCTCCTTTTTCGAAAGGAATATTTTTCATGGCAGTTCCAATTCCGAAGGAAACCGATGGTAGAATGGCAATTCGTTGTGGATCATCTACAGAGATTAATTGTGCAAAATGACTTCGAAGGACTTCTTTTTCTGAAAAGAAATCGGCTGCTAAAATATTCGAGGGTTGTGATTTTTGTTGAAGACAATCGATGCCAATTTTCGCGACCGATTTTAATTGAGGAGACATATATGCTCCGTTGAGGTAGGTGATTTCATCGTTTAGACTGAAGAGGTGTTGTTGGTTTTGTAGCAGCATAAAATTAGGGGTGTTTTACGTCATTATTTAATAGCACTTAGTTGATTAATGCACATTTCCCGAATATTCCAAAGTGTGTCAAATGATATATTGAGACTACTATTTTCAAGCCAATTTACAAGAAATTTTTTATGATAAGCCACCTTAAAATCTGAAACCTGATTGGGGGTAATAGTCTTTTCTTCTAACAAGTCGTTTTCTGTTTTTTGCGTATTGGATTCCAAAAGGGTGAAATCTTTTCTTTGCCCGTTAATTTTTAAATAGCAGTGGGCTTCTGGGATAAACGGAATTTTATGCTGAATTAACACAGTCCCAATACCAGGTGTATTTTTATGATCCATTTTATAGATGCCAAGGATTAACTCGATATTATCAATTTTATTACGATTAGCGATTTCCTTCAAGAATGCGTGCTTACTACTACAGCTTCCTTTTCTTTCCGAAAGTACTAGTGAAAAGTCAATTCGATTTTGGTTTCTTCCGTAGGGAAGGTTT
>JAESTG010000095.1 GCA_016763715.1 Flavobacteriaceae bacterium | reverse complement strand
ATTAACGAGATATCAATAATATTGAGCAACCTACTTTTATAAATAAAAAGTCTTGTAAAAAGTATCAACATACCTAACCCTAAAATGGTCGACACCTGATTAGGCCCAAAACCTCCTGAAGCTTCAAAGTTAGATTGAGTACCTGTAACAACATCACGTATACTTGGCGTAAATACATACAAATAGACTGTAGTAGTGATAATTGGCAATAAAAGTGCTAACAATATATATTGAAGTCGCTCACTTGATATCCTCCGATCGTAACAATACAGAGCCGAAATACCCAAACAAATAGGGCCACTTAGATTTGACGCTAAAGCTTTAACCACACTAGTATCATAGTCCAAGTTCATTGCTGAAAAAAAGATTCCTGGAATTAGAAATACTATATAAAATAGATAAGGCCAAGAATTCCTATTAAAACCACGATAAAACATTCCAATTAACAAGAATCCCATCACAGCATATTTGGCAAACTCATAAGAAATAGCACCTCCAGTCATTCTTGCGAAAACCTCGATTCCAGTCATATAAGCCGCTGCAATCAATACTTCATCGTTCCTGTTATTATTTGAGAAAATCCTGATGAGAAAGTAAACTACAATAGCCATCAGTAGAAATTTCGAAATAAATCCAAAAGTATAGACGGCAAATGCAAAACCGGCATGGACCAATAGCAACTGGATGTACGTTATTTTCTTTACTCCGTTAATAACTTATTTTATTATAAATGTTCATTAATTGAGGCAAAACGGCCTCCACTGAATAATTTCCTCGAATATGATTTCTGAATAATTTCGAATCAGTTTTGCGCTTACCCTCATCCTCCATATATGTTGCAAGTCCCTTCGATAGAGCATTAGAATCCTTAGGCGCCACAGTCAATCCAAACCCAGCCAATACATCTTCACAATGCCCTACTTTTGTGGCTATCACCACTAGTTCTGCCATACCATATTCCAATAATACCATAGGTAAACCTTCACTATCTGAAGCCAAGACACCTATGGAGCATCTAGATAAAAGTAAATCAACCTCCTCTTGTTGCCCCAAAAATACGACCTTATTTTCCAAACCAGCATCCTCTATAACTTCATTCAATTTTTTAGAATAATTATCCTCAAAATCTTTCCCCGCAAGAAGTAATTTCCAATTGGGAAAGTCATTATGTATTTTTTGAAATGCATAAATTAAATTAAGATGATTTTTCGGCGTTTTAAGATTGGCTAAACACACGATGGACAACTCCCTAGAATTTTGCACTTCTTCATTAGGCTCAGGAAATACAACAAAGTTGGGAACATAAAATACATCGCTTACTAGTAATTTACGGAGACACCACGATTTCAATTCCTGATTTACTGCAATGATAGAAGTGAAAAAAAGAGAGCAGAAATAAAGCATCATATTTTGACGCCTTAAAGTATCAACTCGTTTGCCTAAATGCGTATGCCAAATCAGTTTTACTTTTGGGTAGACTATTTTGACTAACGTTCCAAAAAAATAAGAAGTAGTATGTGCATGAATCACATCAATTTTATACAATTTCAAATAAGACCGCAACTTGATAACAGCCCTTAAGTCTAACGTCGATTTCTTTCTAATAAATTCAAAATGCACCTTTGACGACAATTGCCTTTTTAAAACTCCTTCGGCTCTAGTAACACACAAATGGGAAGCCTCAACTTCTTTTGAAAGCACATTCGCTAACGTAACGGCAATACGTTCTGCTCCACCAGCATCTAACGAATCTATGAGTTGTAGCACCTTCATTACAAGAATTTTTGAATTTCTTCCTCAAACTTATCCAATGTATACTCTTGGGACCAACGCTGCCCATTTTTAGACATTTCCTTTAGGCTATTTTCTTCGGAAATTATCGATAGTAGATATGAAACATCTTCTTCCAAATTCGCCTCTATCAAAACCCCTCGATTTCCGTTATCCAACATCCAAGGTACGCATGAAATTTTGGTTGCAATAGGGATACACCCCCAAAACATTGCCTCTGCAACTACTTTTGGCCACCCTTCAGACTGGGACGGTAATATTAGAAAATGGTTGTTTTTATAGGATTCTTCAACAAACTCCGCAGTCTGATTTCCATGTAGCTTGACCAATTGTTCCAATGAGTTATTCTTTATGTAAGTTTCTAAATTCGCTCTCTCTACTCCCTCACCAAAATACTCTAACTCACAGTTTACACCTTTTTTAGACAGAGCTTCTATAAGTTGAAGTGCATAAACAGGTCTTTTACCCGAAGAAAGACTCCCAACAAACATAAACTTTAATGGTGTCATAAACGACCTTTCCGTTACACCTTCGACTTTGGTTTTAGGATAGGACGCAGTAAAAAACGCTTGTACATTTTTAGTTTGCCTAGGCCAGGCTCCATAGACCAATACTTTCATGTTTCGGGTTAAAAAAGTATTGGAAAGAATCCATTTTTGCCAACGATAACTACGTGGCTGTTTTGCGTTTGGATCCCAATTACCCGCATACTTTGCAGTTTTTGGTTTCTTCGGAAATAATACTTGCACACAACAACCAACAAGTCCTAAATTACCTGGACATCGTAAATGAATGTGGTCTGCTTTTCGCATAGCCCTCCAAATTTGAATTACCAATACTGGTATCAACACAAGCGTACGTAACACCTCCCAAATTGAAGTAAGCGATACTACTGGTACTTTCAACAACCGAATGTTTTTATGTGCGTAATCTAAATGAATTTTAGTGATTTCCTGACGAACCACAGGTGCAACAACAATAAGCTCTGAGGCATACTTCCCCCAAATATTTATCTCACGCACATAGGCACTATACCCAAAATAGGTCTCCCCTTTTGGAATATGTTCTACATGAGTAATAATTGCTAGTTTCATGATACTGGGAAGATAATCGTTCTTACAAAATTATATATCTCAACAAAGGATTAAATGCATTCAAGGCAATAGACCGAGACAATTTGGATTTCATATTTACATACTCATTAGGTATGCAAATCCAGTTTTTATTAGATTCTATCTTAAAATCAGCTGGGTCCACTTTTGAGATTCCCAATCGGTTAATATAAAATGAGGTATACCCCATCTTTGTTAATCGCTTAAAGAATATTTCTACCGAAATACCCGCACGTTCTTTTAAAAATCGAGCGTTTACTTCCAAAATTAGAAATGGTTTAGTTCTTTCAATAAAGTTGGCTCCGCCATCGAGTATCTGAGGCTCAAAACCTTCCACATCAGCAATGATTGCAGCACATGAATTAACATTTTGCAAATGCTCATCCAAAGTAACCACATCAAATTTTTGTGTTTTAGTATTCTCTTCAGAAGAAATATGACCAGAACCAGAACTATTTTTAGCGGGAATCTGAAAGTGTGCCTCGCCCTTTTTATTAGAAACAAGTACGTCATACAAGTTTAAATGCTCTAATTTGTTCTGTTCCTTAATGGTCAATAGACTTTTAAAATTAACAGGCAACGGTTCGTAAGCGTGAACCTTATTATTCGGATTTATATCGGCAAAAGAAATCGTTTCGGTACCAACATTAGCACCTACTTCTACAAGATCACCTTTTTTAAACTTCAATATAGAATGAGTCAATACCACATTCCTCCATTCAAAATAACCGTGAATTAGAAACTTGAAGGCGTGAAAGTCACTTGTATTTCCTTGTAAATAACTGCCTGTAAAAGATTTACGTCGAAAATCCAAGGCTAACTTTTCGGCATTAGGAATAGAGATGAGTTTTTCCCTCACCTGTTGAGATATTATGGGAGGAAAGAAAGAACAAGCAAATTGAACCCACTTAATTCTATTCATAAACTAGCTGTTTATTTTAGTTACAAGATACTGGCTTAGTTCTTCAACTACCTTATATAACTCAAAAGTATTTAAAAATCTTTGATGTGCGCTTTCTCCCATTTCTATTGCCATATCCAAATCATTATTCAATATCGTCATGGCCTTTGCCAAATCTTCAACATCACCTGGTGTTACCAAAAAACCATCCTTTCCGTCCCGTACAATCTCTTTTATACCACCTGTATTCGATCCAATAACAGGAGTCCGCGTTGAAAAAGCTTCGATAACCACAAAGCCAAAAGCTTCAGACAATGATGGAACTACTACGTATCGAGCTTTAGAAAACTGTTTAAGAAGTTCTGCTCTCGGTTGATTCCCCAAAAAAGTTGTCTGTTTGTTTATAGAAAGCTCTTCTGCTTTATCTTTATATTTTTGAACCTCACCAGCAGTACCACCCAACACTTTTAGATGTAATTTTGGCATATTCTTTACTATTGTGGCAAAAGCATCTAAAAGCACCTGAGTTCCCTTGTTAGCACTCAGCCTTCCTGCGTACACAATTAAATTGGGATCTCTAACCTCTTGGAGGTTTGGATTGACAACCGCATTATAGGTTACCCGTATTTTCTCGGAAACTACACCGAATGTTGCAATCAAGTCTTCCTTGGTCGCCACAGAATTCGTCATTATTTCGGTTGCCAATTTAAACACCCACCTCTTTCTTAATAAATTGAATTTACTAGATTTAAAATGACTCGATATTGTTCTATGGGTGGCAATTCTATGTGAAACTCTTTTTAGATAACCCGTTACTAAAAACATATTATTAGCCCCAAAAGTTGAAAGCATCAAATTTGGTCGATACTTATTTATTTGTCGTTTCAAAAACAAAAAATCCTTCCACTTCGTAGGTCGTTCTGAGGGCCAATGCAACAAGATTACATTTTGAGAAGAAAAAGATAATTCCCTTTTTTTATCTGAAAAAACAACGACCAAATAGTCCTTAGCCAATAATTGAGCCAATTCAGAAAAGAACACTGAAACCGAAGAATCACCTACCGAATATGCTAGAAAGACACATTGTTTCATTCTACAGTATTTCTAAATTTATTAAATCATTCACTTCTTCACTATTTAGTCTGAAATAGCTCTTTTCCTCAAGAGCACATTGATACTTCCTGCGGTAAGTTCTTCCTCCGAAAAACCCTTATAATCCTCATGAATATTTAGCCGTTTGAATTTGTCATATGACTCACTCGGAATTTTACACGCATTGAATTCAATATGAACAATCTCAAAATACTCTTTAAAAATATCAAGATACTGAGGGAGGCGCAATCTATTATGATAATCAAATTTTGTTTGAATACGATCCCATTCTTCTTGGCTATACCTTAAAAAATCATATAAAGACAAGGACAAATCACTATAAGCCCTATGATCACTTGGAGAAATTAAATGCAGTACACAGCCCCCTACAGGTAACTGTTCGTGAAAATTTTTGTGTATTTTTTTTATATCACTGGTGGCACATGTTCCAATACAAATCTAGATATCACAATATCCACTTCTCCTAGACTCCCTTTTTCAATTGGTGTTTTAGGATAATATCGCATGGAGCTCGGTAAATTATAAGCTCCTTCTAAACGTATGTCATTTTTGTCGAATTCATCTTTAAAGTGAGTGTTCAATTTTTGAATTTTCCCAGCATTATAATGTTCATTTATATCGTACGTATCAACTCTTTTAGCTTCGCCTTTGGTTAACAAAAGGTAGGGCAAAATAGGTAACCATCCTGACCCTAATTCAACACAAACTTTATTTTCAAAGTTCATTTGGTAGGTCTTCAATATTCGAGTGGCAACCTGAAAGGATCGTTCGGTAGCTTTTAATTTAACATGTAATTTTCCTCGGTTAGCAAAGCTCTGCAATTTGTAATAAATAGACATTCCAAGCCTCGTTGGAAGCAAGTTTAACGTCTTGAATAATAACGTTTTTTGTTGGTGTGTGGGTTTCAAAAACGCCATTAATTTCCAATTAGGGTTTGGTAAAATTGAATGTTTTTCTTTACAATAGTATTCGAGTCGTAACGCTTCTTAACAATTTTGGATGCAGCTATACCCAACAAATTAGCTTCCTCCGGATTTTCAATGCACCAAATCATTTTCTCAGCAATATCACTCGGATCGTACACATCACAAAGGAGTCCTGTTTTTTGATGTTCCACAGTTTCTGTCCCTGGCCCATACTTTGAAAAAATCACTGGTTTCCCCAACAGCATCGCTTCAATAGATACTAATCCTTGTGTTTCCATGTGAGATGGAAATACGCAGAAAACAGCTTCGGAGTATTTTTTATCCAATTCCTCTCTAGATATACTTCCATGAAAGGTCACATTTTCAAAATAAGTAGCATCATAGTTTTGAGTTAACATTTGGTGGTATGAGTTCCCATTGGGATAAAACCATTCACGCCCATAAATGTCCAACACCTTATTGGGATACTTTTCACGCACCAATTTATAGGCCTCAATTAATTGTCGAATTCCTTTCTTTTCGCAAACCGTTCCTGCAAATAAGATATGATTTTCTTGAACCGCAACCTGTGCCACCTCTTTGGAGGTATCTAAAGGAAGGTTAATAATCTCTATGGGTCGATTTCCATAAGATAAATATTTCGCGGTATGATCTTTCACATACTGAGAGATCGCAATAAACCCATCAGCTTTTGAAAACGATTTCTTCTCCAACATACCTTTTCGCCAGTTAATTTTACGTTTTTCAGCTTCAGCAAAAAAATGATGTCCACCATGCAATCGAATTACTTTTTTAGCCGGATGTCTCTTTGAAAGCAAGGCCAATCCAGCCTCGGAAGCTTCAATAACTGCTATAGGGTTTTCCTTATGTAGTTGTTTTAGTTTCTTATTAATTTGATACCCATTGAACAGAAAATCAGGCAAAGAACTAGGATTCTTAGGCAATCTATAAATTTGAATTCCGTCATCTTCCAGTTTCAGTTCTTTCTCATCTTTACCTGACCCAACTACACTCACTTTATGTCCTTCTTGAACTAAAGAATGTCCATAGGTTTGGATAAACGTACCCACCCCTCCTGAGGTCCATAACGGGTATTCACCAGAAAGGAATACAATGTGCATTATATTAATTCTTTAATGATTTTTTCTGAAGAAACCTCCATATGATTCACCACAACCTCAAACCATTCGGAAATATCTGTTTTTGGATTATTTACAACTTCGGTAATTAGCTGGGTAATTTCCTCTTTACTGTTTAACCAATATACTGCTTTTTTTGAAGGCATACTTCCAAAGTGTTGGTAGCGATAAATAGTATTCACGGACCAGTTTTTATCGGGAACATGATCATAATTGATATAAACACAAGGCTTTTCAAACATTCCAAAATCGAAGGCCATCGTGGAACCAACGTTCAAAACAACATCGCAATAATAAGCTAAACTTACCAACAGCTTTACATCTTCATAGACTGGATAAACAGCGGTCCACACTTTACTATTGAAATTCCATAATGGAGGAATCTCAACAATTAGGTTTGGAAATTTATGCACCACCCAATCATACCTCCCCGAAAGGTCTACTGGACAGCGTCTAAAGACAATCTGGTAATATGCATCTTCATTGGACAAGCTTTCTGCCAAATCGTTCAAATAATGTGGGTCATAAGGCGAAGTTTTGACATCGTCTCCTGAAAAACAAATCAGCTTTTTATTAGGATCCAGACCGTAGGTTTCATAAAACTTTGAGCGTTCCATAATATTACTCGGGTCTTTATAAAATTCAAATTGAGGTGTTCCCGTGACAATCACTTTCTCTGAAGCTATCTCAGGGTACATTCGCTCCAATTCATCTTTCATATATTGTGACCAAACTAAATACTTATCTGCCCTAAGTGCTAGCCTTGCTTTTGGAATATTATCCCAAGAGTAGATAACCGTAGCCGTTAAAATTCCTAAAGCTTTTGCCGCCATAAAAACGGTAGGCGCCTTCAATGCTCTTTGGTGTGTACAGAAAATAACATCGGGACTAGCAGTCTTTAAAAGCTCAAGAACTTCTTTATAAAATGGGTTGCTTTTTAGCGATTGGTCGTATTTCTTTTCTAATTTTACGATGCGCTCATATTTTTTATATCGTCGAGACATCAAAGAGGCTATAGTATAAAACAACTTCAATTTTATGCTACCATGGCTTCGTTTTTGAAAAGCTAAAATGGTAGGGTTTGCCTCATTTTTTGCGTTGTAGGTAAGACGAGCTGTATGAATCAACTCTCTTAAAAACTTTTCTTTGATGCTTTCCTTGTACTTCGGAATTGTATGGTAATCATCAATTTTAATATTGCCATCTAAATGAGCAAGGGTATCACTATCAAAATTATGAAACAAGCTGATATGTGCATTCGCAGTACTAAAAACCTTGGAATACAAATAGTTTTTAATTCCAGTACCATCTGGGGTAAATAGTAAGATTCGTTTTTTGTTTTCCACTTTACCTATAGCTTTGTAATCATACCATACATCCCATACCAACTCAACAACATTACCCCAATAT
>JAESTG010000094.1 GCA_016763715.1 Flavobacteriaceae bacterium | reverse complement strand
TTGATGGGAAAACACCAAATTGGGACACGGAGCGGATTGCCGAAGTAGATATGATTATTCTTAAAATGGGTATTGCAGAGTTTCTTTATTTTTCAAGTATTCCAGTGAAGGTTACCATTAATGAATACTTAGAAATCTCTAAGGAATACTCAACCCTAAGAGTAGTCTCTTTATTAATGGGATATTAGATAAATTAGTTAAAGATCTAACCGCAGCTGAAAAATTGAACAAAATTGGTCGTGGTCTTCGATAAATTCAAAAAAAGGGCTATTTTAGCCACTCTTAATTTAAATTATAAACTATGAAAAAATCAATTTTTATACTAGCAGCGGCAGCATTAGTATCTTTTACTTCTTGTAAGGAAAATGCAGCTGATAAGGTTAACGGAGAGAATGTTGCAGCAACAGCAGAACGTGAGGCAGCAGCTTCTACATATCCAGTAATGACATTTACTGAATCTGAGTTTGATTTTGGTACTATTGACCAAGGGACTCCTCAAGAGCACATATTTACTTTCAAAAATGATGGAGACGCAGATCTTATCATTGTAGATGCAAAAAGTAGTTGTGGTTGTACAGTACCAGAATTTACTTAAGACCCTGTTGCTCCTGGAGCTACTGGAGAGTTGTTAGTTAAATTCAACGGAAGTGGAAAAAACCAAGTAAGTAAGACTGTTACTATTACCACGAATACAGCATCTGGTAAAGAAACTGTTAAAATCAAAGCTTTTGTTACTCCTAAAGACGGAGCAACTTCAGGTTCTCCAATTCAAACAAAATAATTTAGTTTAGAATGGATCAACTACTAGGCCCCTTACTCTTATTTTCTGTATTTATTATTTTCTTCATTGTATTACCGCAACGAAAAAAACTAAAGCAGGAAAAGAAATTCTTTGGTGGATTAAAAAAAGGAATGAGAGTAATTACTAACAGCGGTATGTACGGTAAAATTCTTGAGTTAAACGATGATGGAACCTGCATAATTGAAAGCGGCGCTGGGAAAATGAAGTTCGACAAAACGGCTATCTCTGTTGAGAAGAGTGGCAAACTGAACACACCAGAAGCAGACGCAAAGTAATATACTTTTTAAATTATAAGTATAAAAAAACCTTCAGTGAAAACTGAAGGTTTTTTTATACAACAGATTAAGTATTGATAACCAACAAGAATGCCTTCTTAGGCAAGCCTATATTCTTAATCACCAGAATACTTACTAGATGATATATTCATAATTAAGTTCAATAGTGATAATTGCTAGAGTTTTCAATGCCTCAAGTCAGAATTCACGTTTTCAATTGTTGGTTGCATAATCCATGGTCTCGGTTTCTTGGACAGAACCAATAGCAAACAGTCCTATGAAAGGGACAGTAGGATTTTTCTCATAGTGATAATCTATAATTTGAGATTAAAGTTCAACTAAAGAACAGGTGAGTTTTGAAAAACCTACCTCTATTTTCGAACAGCAACTAATTTTGCAATATTTATAATTACTTCAACGGCCTTTCGCATGCTTTCTACAGGTACATACTCGTAACGACCATGGAAATTATGCCCTCCTGCAAAAATGTTCGGGCAGGGTAATCCTTTGAAACTCAATTGAGATCCGTCCGTTCCTCCTCTAATAGGTTTGATTAGGGGTTTGATTCCCGCTTGTTTCATTGCTTCTTCGGCTATATCCACAATATGCATCACTGGTTCGATCTTTTCACGCATATTGAAGTACTGATCTTTTATTTCTACTGAAATACGATCTTCTCCTAATTTGGTGTTTAAATTGGAAGCTAGTTGAAGCATGACTTCTTTTCTCTCTGCATATTTTTTCGAATCATGATCACGAATAATATACTGAAGTTTGGTTCCATCCACAGAACCTTCTACACTATGGAGGTGGAAAAAACCTTCACGATTTTCTGTATGCTCAGGAGTTTCCATACGAGGTAATGCATTGATAAATTCAGTGGCGATATACATGCTATTTACCATTTTTCCTTTGGCATAACCTGGATGTACAATTTTACCTTTGATAGTTACTACAGCACCTGCAGCATTGAAATTTTCATATTCTAATTCTCCTATTTGACTACCATCTACGGTATATGCCCATTCAGCACCAAATTTTTCTACATCAAATTTATGCGCTCCTCTGCCAATTTCTTCATCGGGTGTAAATCCAATTCTTATTTTTCCATGCTTAATTTCGGGATGCTGCACGAGATATTCCATGGCAGAAATAATTTCAGCAATACCAGCTTTGTCATCGGCACCTAAAAGTGTCGTTCCGTCTGGGGTAATTAATGTTTGTCCTTTGTAGAGCAGTAAATCGTCAAAATCATTAGGAGAAAGCACGATATTCTCAGCTTCGTTTAAAATAATATCAGAGCCATCATAGTTTTCGATAATCTGGGGGTTGACGTTGGCTCCAGTAAAATCTGGCGTTGTATCAAAGTGAGATACAAAACCAATGACAGGAACATCTTCGTCAATATTGCTTGGTAGGGTTGCCATGATGTAGGCATTATCGTCAATGGTTACTTCAGCCATTCCAATTTCCTTTAGTTCTTCAATTAAGGCATTGGCTAAATTCCACTGTTTTTTGCTGCTGGGAGTTGTATCACTATTGGGATCACTTTCGGTATCTATGGTGATGTAACTTTTAAATCTATTGATGAGGTGTTGTTTGTCTATCATAATGCAAAAAATAAGTACTACAAATTAACGGAATAACCCCTAAACTTTTTGATGTTTTAGTACTATTTTTGCATCATATTACAGCCATCTATGTATAAAGTAATCCTGCGACCCCTATTATTTTTGTTTGACCCTGAAGCGGTTCATCATTTTACCTTTAAAATGGTTAAGTTATTACACCGAATTGGTTTAGGGGGATTTTTCCGAAGTATGTATTCTGTTAAAGATAAGTCGTTGGAACGGACACTTTTTGGACTTACCTTTCCCAACCCTGTTGGCTTGGCGGCTGGATTTGATAAAGATGCAAAACTCTATAAAGAATTGTCAAGCTTTGGCTTTGGATTTATTGAAATTGGAACCGTAACCCCCAAGCCTCAACCAGGGAATCCAAAGAAAAGACTCTTCAGATTAAAACAAGACAGTGCTATTATTAATCGTATGGGATTTAATAATGGTGGTGTTGAAGAAGCTGTACTTCGTTTAAAGAAAAACCCGCCTATTAATTCAGCAGAAAGAAGAGTGCTTGTTGGGGGAAATATTGGTAAAAATAAAGCGACACCTAACGAGGATGCTGTAAACGATTATGTGAAGTGTTTTGAAGCTTTATTCGATTGGGTAGATTATTTTGTGGTGAATGTGAGTTCTCCAAATACTCCAAATTTAAGAGCCTTGCAGGATAAGGAACCATTGACGGCTTTGTTAATGACACTTCAGCAAAAAAATTCAGCAAAAAGTAAAAGAAAACCTATTTTATTAAAAATTGCTCCAGATCTTACGGACGAGCAATTATTAGATATTATTTCTATTGTTTCTGAGACGAAAATTGATGGTATTATTGCTTCCAATACGACGATTTCTCGTGACGGACTTATTTCAGAAAATAAAAATGAAATGGGAGGCTTGAGTGGTAAGCCATTGACCAAACGTTCTACAGAAGTGATTCGTTTTCTTTCAGAAAAAAGCAATAGAGCCTTTCCAATTATTGGAGTGGGTGGTATTCATTCTGCGGAAGATGCTTTGGAAAAAATAGAAGCCGGAGCAAGTTTGGTACAACTTTACACTGGCTTTATTTATGAAGGACCTGCACTTATCAAGTCTATTAATAAAAAGTTACTTAAAGCTTCACCAAACGTTTAATACTTTCATCATTAGCGTCGTTTTGAACTTTCACCAAGTAAATACCATTTGGTAAGCTGTTAATATCAATTTGAGTTGAGTTGCTGTTTATGTTTTTTACTTGCATTACTTGGGCTCCAAGTACGTTGTAAAAAGAAACTGTTTTTAGGTTACTTGTATTTGAAACAGTCACTTTATTGTTAGCTGGATTAGGGAATAATACAGTTTGATTTATGCTGATGTCACTAATACCTAGAACCACACTTTCCAAACTTATAGTGATTGTTCCAATAATTTCATTTGAAAAAGGAGCTGTGCCCTGTAAACTAGAAATAGGTTCTTTCGGGTTGGTATTAGAATCACCGGAAGTATAATCAATACCATTATCGGTACCTGCATCGTAAGGATAAAGGTCGATGTTAATTTCGTCTATCCAATCCCCATTGCCATCTATCAATGAAATACTATTTATAGCAATCATCCAATCTGGACTGGGAGCTATCATAGAAAGTAAGGTTAGTAATGGATAATCTTCGGTCGTTATAATCTCATCGATGTTTATTTGACCTCCGGCGCTGGCTAAGCCATCACCATCTACCAATGCGTTAGCGAAATTGGCTGTAATAGCAGCGTCTACTTCGCTATAGAAAGCAGTGTTTCCACCAGTTTCAGCAATATTTTCCACACCTTCTGTGGCTATACCTCCCATTTCCAAGAAGACAATGTCACTGTTGTGAGTGGCGCCAACCAATTTGGACCAGTGTGCATTTCCTGGTAAACTACCACTAGGGTGAGGGTGTGCCGTTTGTGTCCAATTACTCGTGAAATTTACGGAATAAGTCGCTTCCGATTGAGAGTAGGATTGGATTGACAATAATGAGAGTGTAATTAAAAGCAGCAGTGTTTTTTTCATCATACCTAATTTGTTTTTAAGTCGAATCTTTTGGTCGTTGCTTACACAAAAAAGATATATTTTTATCTCATGATTGAAAGTCTTATTTCGTTTGCATTGGCAACCTTGGTATTAGCGATTTCACCTGGTCCAGATAATATATATGTACTCACACAATCTATTGTAAATGGCACTAGAAGTGGCATTGCAACTACCGCAGGATTGATAAGTGGCTGTATTGTACATACGACGTTACTTGCGTTTGGTGTTTCTGCTGTGGTTACTTCGTCTCCCGAAATTTTCTACGGAATTAAAATTTTGGGAGCACTATACTTATTTTACCTCGCTTATACTGTGTTTAAAAGTGATTCTAAAATCAGTTTTACTGAAAACGCTCCGAAGAAAAATTACGCTCAGCTTTTTAAAACAGGAGTAATCATGAACTTATTTAATCCGAAGGTAATGATATTTTTTCTAGCCTTTTTCCCTGGGTTTCTTTGGAATACTTCAGAAAATACTGTGAGTCAGTTTTACATTTTAGGAATTACCTTCATGGCAGTTTCCTTTGTTGCCTTTAGTAGTATAGCACTATTGGCAGGAAGTATTTCAGATTATATTTTAAAACATAAAAAAGTAGGGCTGTATTTAAAATGGTTACAGATTGTCGTTTTTATTGGCATTGCCGTATTTATACTTATCCCTTAGTGCCATTGCGAATTTCATATTGTGTATCCTCAATAGTGCAAATCGTAAATCCAAAATTGTATATTTGAACTAATGCAAGAAGTCAAAATTATAGAGTGTCCCAGAGATGCTATGCAAGGGATTAAAGAGTGGATTCCAACAGAAAAAAAGATTCAATATATCCAATCATTGTTACGGTGTGGGTTCGATACTATTGATTTTGGAAGCTTTGTTTCTCCAAAGGCAATTCCTCAAATGAAAGATACTGCTGCGGTGCTAGCTAGGTTGGATTTGTCTAAAACAGAAAGTAAATTGTTAGCCATAGTTGCGAATACAAGAGGGGCAATAGCTGCCGTTTCGTATCCAGAAATACAGTATTTAGGGTATCCTTTTTCAATTTCTGAAAACTTTCAAATGCGGAATACGCACAAAACCATTGCTCAGTCGATGGAAACTCTCAAAGAAATTCTGGAGCTAGCAGATCAAAATAATAAAGAGGTAGTTACCTATTTATCTATGGGCTTTGGAAACCCTTATGGGGATCCATGGAATGTTGATATCGTAGGAGATTGGGCTGATAAATTATCGTCTATGGGAGTTCGCATATTATCTTTGAGTGATACTGTAGGGACTTCTACTCCCGAAGTGATAACTTATTTGTATTCAAACTTAATCCCAAAATACCCCAACATTGAATTTGGCGCACATTTACATACAACGCCTGTCAAATGGCATGAAAAAGTAAATGCGGCTTATCAAAGTGGTTGTAGGCGATTTGATGGTGCTATTCAAGGTTTTGGTGGGTGCCCAATGGCCAAGGATGAGCTTACGGGGAATATGCCTACCGAAAAAATGCTTAGTTACTTTACTTCAAAGAAGGTTGATACTAATATTAATACGATGTCACTTGAAAGTGCACATAATGAAGCCACCAAAATTTTCACAAAATATCATTGATATGAAATGGACACGATTATCCTTAGTACTGTTGCTTTTTATGGGATGTAAAAGCACCAAACAAATTCCAATACAAAAGGAAGATGGTTTAATCTCGTTCAAGTTTGTGCAGTTAAATGACGTTTATGAAATTGCTCCATTAAGTGGTGGAAAGTATGGCGGGATGGCCCGTGTAGCATATGTCGTGGATTCTATAAAAAAAGTAGAGCCCAATA
>JAESTG010000093.1 GCA_016763715.1 Flavobacteriaceae bacterium | reverse complement strand
GTCGCTTTTTACATTGACGAAAATGGAGTAAAACATTACATTATAGCCTACGTTGATAGACCTGACATACGCAGTAATCAAGAAGAGGTCCCTTTTTACATTGACGAAAATGGAACGAAACATTACCTCCCTTCAATTACCTTTCAAAGGAGAGTGGCTTACCTTCTGGGGTGGGACAGACAAGCGACAAAACTATCATGTAACAAATAGACCCCAACAAGGAGCTTTCGATTTTATTGTTGTTGACAAAGATGGGAAATCATACCAACGTAGTGGTACCCGAAATGAGGATTATTATGCCTTCGGAAAACCAATCTATGCAGTTTGCGATGCTGTGATTTACGACGTGAATATGGGAGTTGAAGATAATAGACCCAGCCAAATAAACCCAATCGAGGCCATGGGAAACTATGTGATACTAAAAACAGCCAATGACGAGTATATATTTTATGCACATTTTCAAAAAGAATCAATTAAAGTAAAAAAAGGGGATACAGTAAAGGTTGGACAGTACTTGGGTAATTGTGGGAATTCAGGAAATTCTAGTGAAGCACATTTACATTTACATATTCAGGACGGCCCCAATGTAATTGCCGATGTTGGAGTATGGTGTTTTTTTGAATCTATACTAGTTAATGGAACACAAGAGCAAGATTATTCTCCCTTAAAAGGAGATCGAATATTCATGTTAAAAAATTAAAATTTGTTGGTGAGAGTGAACTTTGAATTTTAGTTAAGTTTTCAAAGTTGATAGCAAAAACCTGTTCGACCTAGTCGACTTATTTGTTTTGAATAGGTTATTGATATATTTTAAGTAAAAATCTTCGGGTTTTTACTTAAAACACTCGAACTGACAATTTATATCTTATTTTTGTCCGTGTAATGGCACAACAAAAGAACGTAAAAATAAAAAACCGTAAGGCTCGTTTTGAATACGAAATTCTGGATAAATATATCGCCGGAATTGTATTACGGGGTACAGAAATTAAGGCAATTCGGGAAGGGAAAGCCTCCATTGCTGAGGCTTTTTGCGAGTTTTCCAACGGCGAACCTTTTGTGATTAACATGACTATTCAAGAGTATTCACACGCCACGTTCTTTAACCACGCCCCCAAGAGTGAGCGTAAATTATTACTCAATCGAAATGAGCTTCGCAAACTAGAAAAAGAAGTCAAAAATACAGGACTCACTATCATTCCATTGCTTCTCTTTACAACAGATAAAGGTCTGGCAAAATTAGAAATATCCCTTGCTCGCGGTAAAAAGCAATATGACAAACGCGAAACGATGAAAGACAGAGATTCCAAACGTGATCTTAGCCGAATTAAGAAAAATTTCAATAATTAAGATTAATTATTAAATAATTCCCAACTAACATTTCTTTAAGGTTTCTACAATAAAGAATGTCTAATTTCGATTTCACTAACATAGACCATCTTATTTATGAAACAACTATTACCCTACATTTTCCTTTTTATAACCATCCACCTTTCAGCACAAATTGAAGGAACCATTACCAACGAAAAAGGTGAACCCCTGCCCTACGTAAATATCTACTTAGAAAACACCTACAATGGCACCACTAGTAACGAAGAGGGAAATTTTACCCTCGACCTATCTACTGTGGGCGATTACACTGTGATTTTTCAGTTTTTAGGATACACCACCATAAAAGAAACAGTAACAATTACGTCCTTCCCACATACCATCAATATAAGTTTAGCAGAAACCTCTGTGAGCTTAGATGAAGTGGTAATCTCAAATTCTGAAGATCCAGCATATCGAATTATTCGAGAAACTATTAAACGACGTAAAGAAAACTTAGAACGCGTTTCTGGATTTACCGCCAATTTCTATTCTCGGGGTATTTGGCGTGTTAAAAATGTACCCGAAAAAATCATGGGACAGGAAGTGGGTGACTTTGAAGGAGCCTTAGATTCCACTCGTACAGGAATTATATATTTATCTGAATCGATAAGTGAAATTGCCTATCAAAGACCAGACGATTTTAAAGAGCGTATTATTGCCAGTAAAGTAAGTGGCGATGACAATGGCTTTAGTTTTAATAGCGCCATGGATGCCAATTTCTCCTTCTACGAGAACACCATCGATTTGAATGCTGCCATTGTATCTCCCATAGCGGGTCCAGCCTTAAGTTATTACAGGTACAAATTAGATGGAATATTTTATGAAGGAAGTAAACTCATTAACAAAATAATTGTAACACCTCGAAGACCCAAAGATAGGGTTTGGCAAGGGGTTATTTATATTGTGGAAGATGACTGGCAATTGTATGGTGCAGAGTTAACAACCAATGGAGAGGCTATTCAAGTCCCTTTTATAAAAGAACTAATTTTTAAACAGAATTTCACTTTTGATGCGGAAGAAAATGCTTGGATAAAGATATCCCAAACCATTGATTTTAGTTTTGGATTTTTAGGTTTCAACGGAGACGGAAGGTTTATAGCAAACTATAGCGATTATAACTTTCATCCTCAATTTCAGAAAAAAGATTTTAGCAATGAAGTATTATTTTTTGAACCACTGGCTAATAAAAAGGATAGTCTCTTTTGGGAGGAAACAAGACCGGTCCCCCTTACTTTAGAGGAAGTAAACGACTATTCACGCAAAGACAGTTTACAAGAATTAAGAAAGTCGAAAGTATACTTAGATTCAATAGATGCTAAAGGAAACAAATTTGGACTATTGGATCCTCTCTTCGGGTATTCATACCGAAATACACACGAAAAATGGAGTGTTAATTATAATTCACCGCTACCTGGAGTGAACTTTAATACCGTTCAAGGATGGAACGGGGGTGTTGGTTTAAGATTTTTTAAATGGTACGACGACAACAGAACAAAGTGGTTCGCTGCCAATCTTAACGCTACCTATGGTATTGCCGAAGATCGTGTTCGTTTTACAGGAAGTATCGCCAAAAATTTCAACCGAACAAACCGACGTAATATTCCTATTTCAGGAGGAAGTATGGTGTCCCAATTCAATGCGGCTCAACCTATTTCACCTATAGTAAATAGTGTTTCTACATTGTTTTTTGAACGTAATTATCTCAAAAATTATGAACTTAATTTTGTTCGTTTAAACTATAGTGAGGAGTTATTTAATGGCCTACGCGTAATAGCCAATGTAGGTTATGAAAATCGCAAACCTTTATTCAACAACACGGATTATGTGATACTCCCAAATGACGATGTAAATTATACATCAAATAACCCTTTGGACCCTACCGATTTTAACAATGCTGCCATTGAGGAACATGACATCGTAAAAACACAACTTCGGGCTTTTATTTCATTTGGTCAAAAGTACTTCACTTACCCTGATGGTAAATACAATCTGAGAAGTAACAAATATCCAACACTTTCCCTAACTATGGAGAATGGAGCGGGTGCTTCCGATAGTAAATACAATTATACCCAATTACGGATGCGACTACGGCAAAACTTGAATTTAGGGAATTTAGGTGATTTCACCTATAACCTCAAAGGAGGAACCTTTTTTGATGCTGATGAAATATCATTTGTAGATTTTCAACATTTTAATGGAAATCAAACTCGCGTGGGTACTTCATCTAAATATGCAAACGTATTCAATTTGCTCCCTTACTACCAACTAAGCACCAATAAAAGTTATTTCGAAGGACACGTAGAGCAAAACTTTAAAGGGTGGATTTTAGGAAAAATACCTGGTATAAATCAACTTAATTTTAATCTTGTGGCAGGCGCGCACTTTTTAAGTACTGAAGACCGTAAGCCCTACAGTGAATTGTCTATTGGACTAGATAATTTGGGTTGGGGG
>JAESTG010000092.1 GCA_016763715.1 Flavobacteriaceae bacterium | reverse complement strand
TTATTTTGATAAAGATACTGGGAAGTTTTTAGGCAAGGGAGGAACAGACGACATAAGATTTATTTCTAGTGATGATTGGGATCAAGGTAATCTTGAGAATTTCTCTATGTATGCAAGCAACGAGAATGTCGAAGCCGCTGTATATGAGTACTATGCCACAACTAATAATTTAGCTCCTGAGAATGCTACTGGTTGCCAATTTTGTGCAGGACTTTCTGACGGTTGGAGTACGTCGAACTATGATGGAGTTTTGGCTTTCAACTTCTCTCGAAACAGTATTGGTCCTGATGTATTAAAAGCTCAAGATGCAATAAATGTTCTAGTACATGAGATAGGAGATGGAGGACATGGAGGTGATTTTATAAGAGGAACAGTAAAAAAATCAGGAATTGATGCTAATTGGGAAATGAGAGCTACTAATTCTCAAGTAAGGCATTCGAGTTGGCATAACACAAGTACTACCCTAAAACAATTATTTATCAATACTATGGTAAATTTATGAATAGTTCTAACCAAATAAAGTATTTTGGGAATTATGGAGTTAAATTAGGGAAATAAAACATTTGAAAATGAGAAAATATATTTGTTATTTGATATTAATAAGTTTGTTTACAGCTTGTCAAACGGAAAATTATAGATGCTATACGATATCTAGGATTATTCCTCCTGATGGTGTGTCCAGTGTTGTATTCAACTACTATGAAATAAGAGAAAAAAGTTTAATTGAAAAAATAAAGGGTGACCTTTTAGTAGATAATATATATGAAAGTAAGCTTTCAAAAGTCATTTTTATAAATAAACAGGATACTATTGAGTCGACCAAAACTGTCCGAATAAAAAAGTCAAAATTAGGAATTAATTTAGTTTACGGCACTTCTCGTTTTGAGATAACAGATTCAATGGCAATTTTCGAAAGGGTAAAGAACGAAAAGATAATTTTAAACTTCATAAATGGTCAGCAGGTTATTTTGAATAGATGTGAATAATTATTTGGCACAAAATAATTTTAAACAGAAGTTACTGGAAATGTTGGTCTTCCACCAAGTGTTACAAGCTATGGAACTACACTTACCAGTGATATAGATGGATTACCAACTGTTTCTAAAATGAAAGTGTTGCATGACAATACTATTGAAGATTGGATTACCACCGTAACAGGTTTTGATGCAAAAGGACGTCCCGTTTACATAAAATCAGAGAATCCATATTTGGAAAAAACAGATATGTTAGAATCCAATTTAGACTTTGTTGGAAAGATTCTGGAAACTACAGCGATTCATTACGATGATACTGGCAACAACCCCAATATCACCATTATTGATTATTTTAATTATGACCACGCAGGTAGATTACTATCACAAGAACAACAAATAGATGACTCACCTGTCCAACTCATTGCAGAAAATGTATATGATAATATGGGACAACTCCTTCAAAAAAATGTGGGAGGAGAAACTTTTGTGGACGGTTATACTTCCATCCAAAGTGTGGATGTAAGTGGAGATGTTATTGTTGAGAAGATTAGTACTATTTCGGCTTATGATTCGGGGCTTTTAACCAGGGGGAAGTTTAAAGACATTGGAGGAGTTCAATTTAAAGTCTTAACCCCAGAAAAAGAATTAAGAGTTGGTTTTCATACAGGGACTCCTCTACAAGTAGAATTATATGAAACCCTTCATTATGGTGTTGTTTGTACTGGTGAACAAGTTGGGGTTACGGGTAATTATAAACTCAAATATGTGGATGGAAATACCATTGCTTATGCTTCTGTAAATTATAAAGTAAATGATATTATTACCATAGAGAGAGTAGATATTGGCTCTGGTGTATACAACATTGAATATAGTATCAACTCAGGGACTCCTTTTTACACAGCTACAGTTAATGTATCTACATCACCCTTATTAGGAAAGGCTGTTTTTTATGATCCCAATGGTAAAATAGAAGACTTTGAACTCGTTGGAAACAATATCGATAAGATACTCCAAAATGTAGATTATAAATACAACGTTAGAGGTTGGGTGACAGATGTCAACAATGTAAATGGGGCTATTACGCCAGGGAATACTGATATTTTTAGTTTTAAAATTAATTACAACGAATCCGTTGAGGGAACAGCAAGTACGCCTTCTCTATACAACGGAAATATATCACAAACCATTTGGAGGACCATTAACGACAATGTAAAACGAAGTTATTCCTATGAGTATGATCAAATAGACCGTCTAATAAGTGCCACAGGACGAGAGGGAAATACCCTTAATACGACTACCGATTTCAACTTAGATTCTGTTGTCTACGATAAAAATGGAAACATTGAAACACTAAAACGCTATGGTGATGACCCAAATAGTGCTTTCCCACTGGTATGGGATGACCTCACTTATGTCTATAACGGAAATCAATTATTAGGTGTTGGAGAAGCTGGCTCCTTTGATGAAGGTTTCAGGGGGAACGGTATTTTCCAGACAAGCTATACCTACGATGTCAACGGAAATATGATTAGTGATGCTTACAAAGGAATTACCAGTATCACCTATAACCATTTAGACTTACCTGAGGTTATCTCAATATACAACGGAACTCAAACGCTCACTATTTCATATGTCTATGATGCTACTGGGGTTAAACTTAGCAAGTCACATATAGATGAAGGTAATACCATTACTCTTTACGCAGGTGGATTTGTATACTCAGGCCAAGGAGCCGCCACCGATTTACAATTTATATCTCAGCCTGAAGGATATATAATACCAGTAAGCACCACAAGTG
Source organism: Flavobacteriaceae bacterium (assembly GCA_016763715.1). The sequence goes on along the minus strand of JAESTG010000092.1, from coordinate 2,192 downwards.
GAAGTCCCACCACTGGTTATGATAAGGGAAATAATACCATTATTTTTTCCAGTTACGATTATGTATTCCAATTTACAGATCACCTAGGAAATGTTCGATTAAGTTATAGTGACAATAATAAAGACGGTGTTATTAACCCCAGTACTGACATAATTGAAGAATCCAATTACTATCCTTTTGGGCTGAAACATTTAGGGTATAACGACGATATTATTGGAGGAAATGATGTGGCTCAGGCATGGAAATTTGGTGGTAAGGAATATAATCAAGAACTTGGGCTAGATTGGTATGATGTTTCTGCAAGAAACTATGACCCAGCTCTAGGACGTTGGATGAATATTGACCCACTAGCTGAATCGATGAGAAGACATTCTCCCTATAATTATGCTTTTGATAATCCTATTTTCTTTATAGATGCTGATGGAATGGCACCCGATACTGTTATCATACAAGGAGAATCAGCTGATTTGGCAACGAGTGAACTTCAAGCATCAGTTTCAGAAGAACTTACACTTTCACGAAACGAAAAAGGTGAAATTTCATATGAACAAACAGGTAACGGACCTCTATCCAAAGATGCACAACAGCTTGTTGATGCCATTGATGATACAAGCGTAATTGTTAAAGTTGAGGCAAATAACAATTTATTAGGTAAACAAGGTGGTATATTAGTTGGATCCTTTGGAGGAAATGAAACCGAATCGACACTTCTTGGTGATATTACTACAACGCATCAAGAGATTAATCCTCATGTACTTCAAAGAATGGATAATGCGAATGGTGATCCTGGGCAAACAACTTTAAGCGAAGTTGTCGAATCTCATTTAGGAGGTGTTGAAGCCCAGAAAAGGGGATATGATAAAATTTATGGAGCTACTGAAAACCAAAACAAAATTGGAGATATTCGTAGCGAACAGATTTATATCTATGCGGATAAAAATTCACCTAAACAAAGTGGTTCTGTTGGAATGCAGTTTGATGATGAGACCTATTCAAGTGGAACGGTAAGAACAAGAAAATCAGATGGCACTCCTAAGGCGGGTGTAACAATACAAACCTTCCCAAATAAAATCAAAAATTAAGAATATGAAATCGGCACTTTTAATTTTAATAGCTTCAATTTATTTTATAGGCACCTTAGATAGTGGAATGAAATCAAAAGTTGAGAATTATACGAATTACAGCAGAATAGATTCATTGAAAATAGTAAAAATTGATTCTGTCAAAGATATATATATAGTCCAAGCTAGTAGAAATGACAGCCTTTTTAAGTTTGTTTCTTATAAGTCTAACAATAATTCTGAGTGTAAAAAAATTATTGTAGGAAGCTGCTATGATATAGAACTAACATCTTTTTTTGACCTAAACTATTATTTAGAGAATACTGAGTTTTTTGTCGTTGGTAATGAAGTTGTGATAAACTTGGAGGAAAAAACTCATAGTAATCTCTATAGCCCTAATAATTTAAAAGGGTTGTGTTACATGAATAATAAGTCAAACTAAAGATAATGCTGAGGTAGGTTCGAAACCTTTAGCTAGCGCCCGTTTGTAACGATTGTTAAAACGGTTCCTTGGCTCCCTCTATCGGATGAAAACGATAAATAATATAACGAAAAAAAAGTGAGAAAAGTACCGTAAATAGGCCTCTAAAGAAGATAACTTTTTCTATACTTACATTTGATATTTTGAAAATTGAATCTAATTAAGGGTATCGTATTCCAATTTACAGATCACTTAGGAAATGTTCGATTAAGCTATAGTGACATCCTCAAAGACGGTGTTATTAACCCCAGTACTGACATAATTGAAGAATCCAATTACTATCCATTTGGACTGAAACATTTAGGGTATAACGACAATATTATTGGAGGAAATGATGTGGCTCAGGCATGGAAATTTGGAGGAAAGGAATATAATCAAGAACTTGGTCTCGATTGGTATGATGTTACAGCAAGAAATTACGATCCAGCTTTGGGAAGGTGGATGAATATTGATCCACTAGCCGAATTGATGAGAAGACACTCACCCTATAACTTTGCGTTTGATAATCCTATTTTCTTTATTGATGCTGATGGGATGACGCCTACACCAAGTGCTGTGAGTGCAGCACAGAGCGGTAATTTTGATTCAATAGGTGTGTCCATATCCTTCTCAAGCAATACAGACCCCAATAGTTTGGCAAAGGGAACAAC
>JAESTG010000091.1 GCA_016763715.1 Flavobacteriaceae bacterium | reverse complement strand
CTAACAAGCGTTAGTTTTGTAATTCTAAAACAACAATTGAATGGCAACATTCCACCAGGTAAAGATTAAAGATATCTATAAAGAAATTGAAGACTGCTCCGTCATTACCTTCGATATTCCTTCGGAACTCTCCGAAGAATTTGCCTTTAGACAAGGCCAGCATTTAACTTTAAAAGCAGATATTGATGGAGAAGATGTGCGGAGATCGTACAGCTTGTGCTCAAGTCCGTTAGAAAACGAATGGAAGGTGGCTGTGAAGCTTATTCATGGAGGTAAGTTCTCAACTTTCATCAATAATGAGCTAAAAACAGGAGATGTTTTGGAGATTATGGCACCTAGTGGTGCCTTTGGGGTGGATACTTCAGAAATTCAAAAAACATATGTAGCCTTTGTCGCAGGTAGTGGTATTACTCCAGTTATTTCCATGATTAAAACGCATTTGGCAAAGGAACCTAAGGCCAAATTCAAGCTGTTCTATTTGAACCGCACCGTAAAATCCATTATCTTTAAAGAGGAGATTGAACAGCTTCGGAATAAATACTTTGGTCGTCTTGAAATTTTTTACTTTTTGACCAAAGAGCATCGTGATATTGAATTGCTTAACGGCAGATTCACTTCAGAAAAACTACAGATAATTTTCAACAAATTGTTAGATGTATCACAAGTAGATGAAGCTTTTTTATGTGGTCCTGAGGAGATGATATTTTTAATTCGTGATGAATTGGTTACTGCGGGAATGCTTGAAGAGCATGTGCACTATGAGTTGTTTGTTTCGGGCCTTTCAGAAGAAGACATCAAACGTACTGAACGTCTCGCTCAGCAAAATGTAGAAGGTGTAGAGGTGACCATTGTGGATGGAGGAAAAGAATTCCATTTTACAATGACTAGCGATTACGATAATATATTGGATGCCGCCTTGGCTGCAGGTGCCGACTTACCCTTCGCTTGTAAGGGAGGTGTTTGTAGCACTTGTAAGTGCCAATTATTAGACGGAGATGTAGAAATGAAAGTAAATTATGCTTTGGAAGCAGATGAAATGGCTCGGAACTTTATTTTAAGTTGTCAAGCGGTCCCTACTTCTCAAAGTGTAAAAGTAGATTTCGACGTATAATCGAAATCGATATAAATGTAAAGCAAGAACTTATGTCTGAAACAGAAGTTAAAAATCTGGAAGAAATTTTTGAAGCCCGTATTGCACGCGACGAAAAAATAGAACCCAAAGATTGGATGCCAGAGAAATACCGTAAAACGCATATTCGGCAAATGTCCCAACATGCTCATTCAGAAATTGTTGGTGCTCTTCCAGAAGGGAACTGGGTTACTCGAGCACCTTCTTTGAGACGAAAAGTGGCTTTGCTGGCCAAAATACAAGATGAAATTGGACACGGTTTGTACTTGTATAGTGCTGCAGAAACATTAGGAGTATCACGAGAGGAACTATTAGATCAATTACATTCAGGTAAAGCCAAATATTCGAGTATATTCAATTACCCTGCCATTACATGGGCCGATATGGGCGCTATTGGTTGGTTGGTAGACGGTGCCGCAATCATAAATCAGGTAGCGCTTTGTGGAGCATCTTTTGGTCCTTATGCTCGTGCTATGGTGCGTATATGCAAAGAAGAAAGCTTTCATCAACGCCAAGGTTATGAAATATTATTAACCCTCTCCAAAGGGACTCAGGAACAAAAGGATATGGTACAAGATTCCTTAAACCGATGGTGGTGGCCTAGTTTAATGATGTTTGGACCAACTGATGATGCATCTCCTAACACCGCCCAATCTATGAAGTGGAAATTGAAAAGAAAATCTAATGATGATTTGCGTCAACAGTTTATAGATCAAACAATACCTCAAGCTGATTTACTTGGGATTACCGTGCCTGATTCTGATTTAAAATGGAATGAAGAGACTGGTCACTACGATTTCGGAGAAATTGATTGGGATGAGTTTTGGCAGGTTGTAAAAGGCCATGGACCTTGTAATAAGGAGCGTATAGATGCCCGAGTAAATGCCTGGGATGAAGGTAAATGGGTGCGTGATGCTGCTATGGCACATGCTGCCAAGAAGAGTGAAAGAAAATTAAAAGAAGTAAGCTAAATAGCCATGGAAAAAAATTGGCCCTTATGGGAAGTCTTCGTAAGAAGTAAAAACGGATTAGAGCATCGTCATTTTGGAAGTTTGCATGCTGCCGATGCAGAAATGGCATTGGAAAATGCACGCGATGTTTATACAAGACGTAACGAAGGAGTAAGTATTTGGGTAGTGGAAAGCAGTAACATTACGGCTTCTAACCCTGAACACAACGGAGAGATGTTTGAGCCAGCACAAAGCAAGGTGTATCGTCATCCAACCTTTTATAAGCTTCCAGATGAACTGAAGCACATGTAATTTAAACTTATGTTTGAATTAGATTCCCTTTGGAAAAAAAAGGGTTTAAAATTTAAAAGTACCCGCCTTCGCGGACAGTAAACATGAAGAACGAAAACTTATATAACTATATCCTCGAAATTGCTGATAATTCTTTGATTCTTGGTCAGCGTTTAGGTGAATTATGTGGTCACGGACCTAATTTGGAAACAGATATCGCCTTAACCAATATATCGTTGGATTTATTGGGGCAAACACGAAGTTATTTTCAATATGCAGCGAGGTTGAGAGGAGAAGATAAAACGGAAGACGATATTGCGTTTTTAAGAACCGAAAGACAATATAAGAATGTCTTGTTAGTGGAACACCCAAACACACATTTCGGCTATGTGATTGGACGTCAGTTTTTGTTTGATGTGTTTCATTTATTATTCCTGAATGAATTACAGAATAGCCAAGATGAAACTCTGGTAGCGATTGCCAAAAAGGGAATCAAAGAAGTGAGTTATCACAGACGTTTTTCAAGCGATTGGGTGAAACGTTTGGGAGATGGTACTCAAGAAAGTAATCAGAAAATGCAAGAAGCCATTGACGACTTATGGCGTTTTACCAATGAGCTTTTTCAATCTACCGATGTAGAAAAGGCGATGGTAGTAGAAGGTGTTGGAGTAGATGTTTCTAAATTAAAGGAAGCCTATTATAACCAAGTTTCAGAAGTACTCCAAGAAGCCAATTTGGTAGTTCCAGAATCCAAATATTTTGCTCAAGGAGGTAAAAATG
>JAESTG010000090.1 GCA_016763715.1 Flavobacteriaceae bacterium | reverse complement strand
TATAAGTCCCTCATACAGCACGCACTTATTTTTGTTTTAATAAAAACGAAGATACATGTATGAAAGAATAGCTCATATAACCGATTTGCATTTAGATGAACCTTTTCCATTAAAAAATGGTGTGTCAACAAGAAAGCGATTCGACAATATTATAAAAGATATAGAAAGCAAAAATATTACTCAAGTTATATGTACAGGAGATATTGGCGAAAACAAAGGGATTACATATTTCTTTGAACAACTTAAAACTATAACCTTATCAATTACTCTTGGCAATCATGATAAGTTTGCTGAAATTTCAAAACATTATAGTAAAGGAGCAGATTATGATTCACAAAAAATGTACAGCAGTACTCTAAAAACACATCACAAATTTATATACTTAGATTCTTCTGAAGGAGTCATTGACAAAAAACAATTAAAATGGCTTGAAAAAGAACTCTTTTCATCAAAGCCAATTATTATTTTCATACATCATCCTATTCTTGGTCTTAATTTGAAAGTTGATGAAATTGGAAAACTTAAAAATAGAAAGGAAATAATCTCACTATTAAAGGAGTTTCCTAATGAGATCTCTATTTACTGTGGCCATTATCATATGGAGAGCACCCTAGTTCACAAAAATATGACTCAATATATTACTCCTGCTGTATCTTTTCAAATTAAGAAGAAACCAAATAAAATAAAAATAGACACTACTGTTTTTGGCTACAGAATTATTGAAATAGATAATAACCATCATTCTTCGAAAATTCAGTTATTCCCTAATGCAGACTAAAAAACAATCATTCATAGAAAGCTTAACCAATGTAGCTATTGGTTTTTTTATCACCATGATTTCATTGCATATTATATTTCCAATATTAGGAATAGAAAACAATTCAGGTAAAAATTTAATCTTAACAATCTATTTAACTGTTTTGAGTATACTAAGAAATTATTTTTTAAGGCGATACTTTAATCGAAAACAAACACACAATTAGATTTTAGGAAACAAGCATACAACAATTCACATGCGAAATGGCTTAAATAGTTATGCCATTGATAAACTCTAACAAAAATATTCAGACAACCCTTATAATGAAATTTGCGTCTACATAGTATAAAAGAATATTTTATACTCATAAAACAATGAATCTCAAAACTCTGAAAGACTTAAACGCTTTAAACCTGCTTACTTTGTAAATACAATCAATTATGAAAATGTAGGGTTACCAAATATGCCTGAAGAATTAAAAGATGGAAGTTATTTATTTAGAAAAGACGAGATATTAATAACTCCAAATTCTAATCACAGAAAATATTCGGGTAATATTTTTCTTTTAGTTGATAATGTAGTTTTCTCTAGTGCAGAAACATTGGCATACTTCTGTAAATCCACTAAATTTGCAACGGTTGTGGGTGAAAAAACAAATGGAGACGGCGTAGGAACTGATCCATTGTTATTAACCCTTCCAAATAGCGGAATTGTCATTAGATTTACGGGAGAGATGGGATTAAACCCAGATGGAAGTGCAAATGACGAGTTAAAGACAGTCCCCGACATCACACTAAAGGCATCCAATAGAAAAGAAAGACTTAATAAACTTCTAAACTTCATTGGGAACCAAAACTAAAACAGACGCAACATCGGTTACGAAAAACCACTCAAAGAAAAATGAATAACAAACCAACCACTAACAATCAACAACCAAACAATCCACTGCACGGAGTAAAGTTGGTAGATATATTAGAACAGCTCGTGGAACATTACGGATGGGAAAAACTAGGATCAAAAATTGATATTAACTGTTCTCAAAGCAATCCCTCTATTAAATCGAGCCTAAAATTTTTAAGACGAACCCCATGGGCAAGAAATAAAGTGGAACAACTTTATCTTAAACAGATTCAAAAATAATTTTAATGGTTGTCAGAGCCCCAATAATAGCACAACTTATATGGATTGCGTTCGACCTCTCCCCGTTCCTACTATTAATCCCAGTCATCTTATACGAACCTCATTGGGTTGTTGTGGTGATTGTTTCTCTAATCTCATTTGTTTGTTCAAAATTTATACAACTATCGTTAACTCGACATACAAGACAAAGAGTGATTCAAGCTATTTATAGAAAAAAAGCAAAACAACAACAAAAACCATTCATCTTAATCAGTAGATCATACAAACAAGTAAATGAATTAGCATATCATGGTTCTGTGCACGGCATTGGAGCCTTTGCAATCTCTCTTTTCAAAACCTTAATTTATGATATCAGTCATCGACACCCAATCATTGTCTTAGGAGATAAAGACTTAGACCCAGATGAGTCAGCTGGGCGTGCATTATATATGTCTGCTTGGCCTGATAAAACCGAAGACGTTGGCATGATGACCTTCAATGAACAAACGGGTATTACGACTATTGGACATGAGGTAACGTGGGAAGAGATTTTTGTAAACTTAGCTAAAGCGTCAAAATCTGTTTTAGTAATTCCAGCCACAAGTGAAGGTTTTTTAACTGAATTAAACCTACTTAAATCAAAAGGCCTTGGCTGTAAAGTAGTTGTTTATATGTGGCCAGAACATAACAAACATCCCTATAAACCCTTGTGTGCCCATCCCGAAAAATGGGAAGAGATTAGGCATACCTTACGGGAGCATGGCTTCAATTTTCCAGCACACAAAAAATCTGGTGCTCTTATTCGTTTAAATGAAGACTTTGAAGTAGCACATATATATGAACCTATTCCCAGAAAAAACATTTTAGATTTATTAAATGATGTAAATTTTGGAGAAGAACATCCTATGAGTTCAATGGTACCATTTATTGAAAATTATGAAATAACCGCCAATGCAGACCGGTATGGACCTATGTGGGGTTATACTTCTAGTTAACTAAAGTTATAACTATAAATTACGTGTATTAAATTCAAGCCTTTTTCTTCGGAAGAAAATAACCAAAAACACAAATTATTCATAAAGTTCACCGAACTAATTGACATATCAATTATATTTACATCAAATTAATTGAGACATGCAAATAGAGCTTCCCTCAGAAACTATTTTTCACGCAATTGAAAGCACAATAAAAGAGTACCGTAAATTCTCACAGAAAAATATTTCATCAGTCATCAAAGATATAACCATTGATCAAGGCATGGTTTTATTGTTTCTGAATGAATACCCAGAATTAACTCAAAAAGAAATTGCTGTTTTAGTTTTTCGCGACAACGCATCAATGACTCGTATGATTAACACTATGGTCGAGAAAAATTACTTATCCCGATCTCTAAATAATCAAGACCGAAGACGTTTCAATTTAGAAATCACCAAAAAAGGAAAGGAAGTGCTCAAACTCCTTCCCCCTATCATTCAAAAAAATAGAGCATCCTCCCCTGCAGGCATTACAAAAAACGAACTCAATCAATTAGGAGACATCCTTAACAAAATCAAATCAAACAACAGTCAAATCGAACAACCATTAAAACAATCATCATGAAACTACTTAAATCACTAAGCACAGCAGCAATCATCTTGTTGTTATTGCTACCTACCAAATCCCTAGCTCAGGAAATTGACCGAGGTCTTACCCCACAGCAGACCAAAAACGTCATCGACTCTATTGGAGTTCGTTTAAATAGAAATTACGTATTTCCAAAAGTTGCCAGCAAAATGGCCAATAAGCTCAAAGAAAATGAGAAGAAAGGAGCCTATAAATCGATTACTGACCCTTTCCAATTTGCAGACATACTAACAAGAGACTTACAAGCGGTTAGTAACGATTTACACCTACGAGTGATGTTCAACCCAGAACAAATTGCGGAACGCGACCAAACTGTATCACCAGCAGATAGCACTCGATATATGAACAATTACATGCGTCGTTTGCAACGAGACAACTTTGGTTTTAAACAGGTTGAAATTCTAGATGGCAACATAGGTTACCTAGACCTAAGAAGTTTTGCAGACACTCAATTTGCAGGTGAAACTGCAACGGCTGCCATGAACTTTTTAAGCAATGCCGATGCTATTATTATCGACCTAAGAGCTAACGGAGGTGGAAGCCCACAAATGATTCAATTAACTTCCAGCTATCTTTTTGAAGGCAGAGTACATTTGAATAACTTTTACATGCGACCTAACAACGACACTCTACAAACTTGGACATTGCCGTATGTACCAGGTAAAAGAAACCCAAATGCTGATGTCTATGTATTAACAAGCGGTAGCACTTTTTCTGCTGCGGAAGAATTTAGTTACAACCTTAAAAACTTAGAAAGAGCTACATTAATTGGTGAGACGACAGGCGGTGGAGCACATCCTGGTGGCACGCAACCCATAAACGACCGATTTATGATTTGGTTACCTACTGGGAGGGCCATTAGCCCCATCACCAATACCAACTGGGAGGGTGTTGGAGTGATACCGCACATCGCAGTTCCTGCGGCCGATGCCTTGGAAACCGCCAAACTAAAAGCCCTAGAAACTTTAAGAGATAAAATCAATGACGAAGAAATGGCTCATTTCTACAATTGGTCTATTAAAGCAATCAAAGCGGAAAAGAATCCTGTTAAAGTAGACATAGCGACACTCAAAAAGTACGCAGGAAAATATGGGCCTCGGGTAGTTCGTTTTGAAAACAATCAACTGTATTACCAGAGAGCCAAAGGTAGAAAATATTCGCTTGTGCCTTTGAGTAATGATGAATTTATGCTAGACGGATTATCCGACTTCAGAATACAATTCCTTTCTGAAAATAATAAAGTAGTGGCTTTGCAAGGCAACTATCAAGGAGGAAACACTGATAAGAACATGAGAGAAGATTAGAGGGGGAACTCCATGGCATGAACTCCGTTCACCATCATTTATTTTCGTTTCGTTACTGTATCCTTCTGTTCTTGTTCAACAAATTCCTTAATTGAAACATCTCCAACAAATACGTTGTCGAGTACAGCTATATTGCCTTTTACATATACCAAGGCATAACAAACAGGAGCCAAACTATCTTGAGAAAACCGAGTGACTCGAATTGCCTTTTCGGCATCTAAAGCTTTACTTTCTTCCATATAAAACCTATTAAAAGGAAGGTCAAAATGCATTTTTTTGTTGTAGTAATAACCTGCATCTGCCTTTACATAATCCTGATTAGTATCCAGCAAAATTTTACTAACCTCAGTTGCCTCCACATATCCGTCAGTTCCAGTTTTTATATAGACGTAAACTGGTTCTTTATAACCCCACACCGAATCAGTAGTGTTTACATTATCGACCTCATAATTAAGTCGTACATATTTCCCACGGAAGGGATCGTTGGGGTCAATAGGCTGGGTCCTAAATTTATAAGGCGTTCCATTGGTTAATGCATTTTTTTGATCCGAAATCATTTTACCAGGCACAAACCATTGAGCAGCAAGCATGATAAAAAATCCTATAGTGATAAGTAACTTATTCATTATCTACAGTGTTTTGTTTTTGTTGTTTTTTATGCATCAGATAGTTGGCGCCAAAAAAACCAACGCCTATAGCTACGAATAGCAACCCTCTAATGATAAATGAAATATTGGTGTCAAAAAACCGACAGGTGATAAGCACCGTAATAATAAGTAATCCGTAATTCAAAATACTGAACCTTTCCTGTCTTGATCCAATCCAAACCGCAAATATCCCCAGGGCAAAGACTAAAAGATTAGTGAGGATGGTAGGTAATTCGGGATGTAGGTTTTGGGTTCCAAGAATAATGGCAAAACATATAAATGCAAATTGAAATAGATTAAAATATGGAACGGTTCGCTTCTGAAACAAATACAGCATCACTCCAATAGTTGCAAGCACTAAGAAAATGGCAATTGCCAAGTCGGTATTACTTTCGTAAAAGACTCTATTTTCGTTCCAAACCCATTCAAAAGTAGCGACCATAAGGGTAATGACCATTCCCAAAGAACCTAACAATAGATATCCATTGGATCGGAGTCTTTGATTAACAAAGAAAGGTAGTTTTCCAATATTGTAATACAAACCAAAGAGCGTTACATAAATAAAAAATCCAATGGCTCCATTTCCAGTGATAAAAGCACCCAATGAAATAAACAAACTAAGCGGAAATAGCCAATTAAAAATACCCGTAAGATTATCTGTTGAAGCAGTTTTCAATTGCTGATAATAGAACGGAATGACATACGCGATTAGCAATAAGAACCACCATGGCGAGGATTCGTTAAAATAGCCCAAACCACAAGCGTAAACAGTCGAAAAAATTAGATATAATAACACAACTGCATGTGATCGAAGTAGATATACCATTGGTGCGGCTAGCACAATCCAAGTCAATAAAAAAGACTCCATCGACCCAGAAATGTGATAAATTTGACTCACCAAGGAGATACAAGCACCAATGGCAAAGAACAAAAATGTAGCAGCCGTTTCTTTCCATGCTGCGCTTTTCTTTTTAAATAAAGTATATGCCACAAACAATTGCCCAACAACCAATGGAATAAATGTCCAAATGGTTTTTGTTGTTCGTGAAAAATCATCCCAATTATGAGCCAGTATCAAAATCACTCCTAACCCCACCAAAAGAGATCCGAGGACTCCAAAAATTGCAAATAACTTATTTGGGCTGTTATTCAATTTTGAAGCATAATAGCTCGAAATATCTAGAGAGACTTCTGATGAAATCACTTTGGCCTCAACTAGTTCGGTCAACTCTCTTTTTATTTTTAAACTCATCATTCAAATTTTATAGTATAAATATACATTAAAACGACTGCGAATAGGTTTACGCCCACAGCCTTAAAAACACATCTGCAAAAGGATCACTTTCCACCACCGTGTAATAGAATAAAGCTCCTAACCAACCATGAAACAAACCTAACACATACAGGTTTTTCACTTTTAGATACACATAACCGTAAAACATAGATAACCCATCCTAAGACAACAACTGCTACAAATGGAAATCGCCAGTTCAACAAATCCATACATAGAAATTTTCCCAAGGCAGTGAAAACCACTACACCAATTTCCATAAGTCGTTGGCGGTCTGAAATAGGTATAATTTGTTCGGCCATTATGTGTTTAGTTTTGATTAAAACCCCACCCTTCGACTCCCATAATTCGAAGTACAGTGGGGTTTCAGGTTATGGAACAACCTGTCATCAAAACGGGTGCCTACCTCACGTAAACACCCCTTTTGATTTATGATCTGCTTTTCTGCTCTAAAAACTTCGTGTCTCTTATGTTCTTCTGAACCGCTACGGCAGAAAACAAGCTGAGTACGAATGACATAGCATAAAAGCCTTTTTCACTCAATTCTAGACCAGAATTCCATAGGCCAATGGTAAGCAGTAACAGTGCTGCGACCGTAACAAACCAACTAATTCCGTAGTAAATATCAGTAACAGGAATGCCTTCCTGTCTATCTCGAACACTTTTTTGTACCGAAACCACGGCAAATAATCCGAACAATAGAATGGTAAAATAATATCCCTTCTCGTTCAACTCCATAGTTGCATTCCACAATCCTACACAATAGGAAACCATCCCAATAAACAAAGCACTCCAAGCTGCCGAAACGAAAGCCGAAGTTGGTTTACAATTGAACTCTTCTTTCTTCTTTTCAATTTTCTCAATCAACGGTGCGTTGACTGGTTTCTTTTCTGATAACATTTGATTTTCCATAATCGTTTTGTTTTGATGATTTAATTAGATTATGCAGCAAATATGAAACAGTTTGCCTTTTTCTGAAAAACTGTTTTTATTAAAAACTTACGATTTAATATTTTTAAAAAGTTATATTATCACAATATTTATTGCTATTTTCACATAAATATCTTATGTTTAAATGAGTGATATTTCTATCATAATCGACACCTTTTCTGAAGAAAATAAACGAGAATTCCTATCTTTCATTCAAAAAAAGAACCGTAGAGGTGATACGAAAAACAGTGCGCTTTTTAAATTAATAGATAGTGGAAAGACCAAAGATATTGACATACAACTCTACGGAAAACCTTCAAGAAATGCCTATCACGCCCTTTGCAAAAGACTACAAGACAGTTTAATTGACTTTATTGCTTCCAAAGGCTTCGCGGGTGAAACTTCCGAAGAAATGGATATCCTAAAACTATTGTTAGCTAGCAGGATTTTTTTTGAACATCGGAAATACAAAATCGGCTTCAAAACCCTTTCAAAAGCAGAGAGAACTGCCTTAAACTTGGATGTTTATTCTATTCTGAATGAAATATATCACACCAAAATTCAATACGCACACCTAAACTCAAAACTACTCCTTTCAGAAGTAATTGCAGCTTCCCAAGAGAATATGAAGCATTTTCAACAGGAGCAACAGCTCAATATGGCCTACGCCTACATCAAGGCTCAGATGCATCGAAATTCTGAAAAATCCATCAACGATATTATCTCAGATGCCTTTGAGAATTTTCAAATTGAATTGGACAAAACCCTTACCTATAAATCCTTATTTCAGCTAATGAATATCACAGCTACAGCAGCCCGACTGCAAAGTGATTTTTACCCTATTTCCCCTTTTATGATGAAGATTTATGGTATCATTTCTGAAAAACAAAAAATAGTCGATAAGCATCTGTTCTACCATATTGAAATTTTACACCTCATGGCGCACACAAGTTTTCGTTTGAAAAACTTTGAAGCATCAATGGAGTTTTTAAAAAAAATGGAAATTGAAATGCTAAAGAAGAATCGTGCCTATTACAATCGATTTCGGGAAAAGTTAATCGTAATTAAAGCCTTAAATCAAAATTATACTGGTCTTCCAAATGATGCAATTGCAACCCTTCAAAACTATTCGGGTGAATCATTGGATATAGACCTTACACTAGTAATGAGTCTTTTTCAACAAAGTGAGTTTAAACAGGCATATCAACTCATTAAGTCGATGCACCATAGTGACACTTGGTATGAAAAAAAAGCAGGATGGATTTGGGTACTCAAAAAAAATATTATTGAAATATTATTGTTGATAGAACTTGACAAACTCGACCTTGTACTTTCCAGAGTGCAAAGTTTTAAAGCTCGATTCACTAGACCTCTAAAAACCCTAAACGAAGAACGAGTACTCACTTTTGTACAATTGGCTGCGTACTATTATGAATACCCAGAAAAAGTAAATACACAAGCTTTTAAAGAAAAAGTAGAGGCTTCCTTTAATTGGAAGGAAGCAGGAAAAGAAGATGTTTTTGTAATGAGCTTTTATGCTTGGTTAAAGGCTAAAATGGAGAAAAAAGAAT
>JAESTG010000089.1 GCA_016763715.1 Flavobacteriaceae bacterium | reverse complement strand
TTATAAAAGCTCAAGGCCAAGTGAATCCTATTTTGTTACTAGATGATATCTTTGACAAATTGGATGAAGAACGCGTCGCTCAAATTATTACCTTAGTAGATAATAAAGATTTTGGACAGTTATTTATTACAGACACCCATGCAACTAGAACTGAAGAGGTGGTGAAAAATGTGAGTCAGACCTACAAAATGTTTTATTTATAGCTAGAAATAAAACATTTTTCAGTAAAAAAACAAAAATGATAACTATTAATTTGTAACATGAAAAATCTCCTGTTAATATTGTGTCTCACTCTCTGCTGTATTTCTTGCGGCGGAAATGATCCATCACATCAAATTCCCTTTATTGCGGGTTACTGGGAGATTAAAAGCGTAGAAATGCCCGACGGGACTATAAAAGAATTCACTGTTAATACTTCGGTTGATTATATTTTGGTAAAGGCAGATAGTGGTGTTCGTAAAAAACTAATGCCTCGTTTGAATGGAAGTTACAGAGAGTTTCCTTCTTCAGAAAAATTTACATTTATTAATAGGAACGACAGTCTTTTAATGTATTATCAAACACCCTTTGCCAGCTGGACCGAAACCGTAATTAAAGCAGATGAGAAGGTTTTAATTGTCAAAAACAAGGATGGGAAAGAATATATTTACAAACGATTTAAGGCCTCAGGCCTTATAATAGAATAGAAAATGGCGAAACGCAGAACTGAAGAAGCTTCCATAGGAGATGTATTAAAAGAGTTTATTTCTTCCCGAAGTAAATTACAGAAAGGCTTGAACAAAGTTTCAGCCCAAGATGCTTGGCATGGAGTGATGGGAGAGGCAATCTCAAAATACACAGCTCAGGTTTTACTCGAACGTGAGACATTATATGTACAATTAAGTTCTTCTGTCTTAAGAGAAGAATTGAGTTACGGAAAAGAGAAGATTATTGCTTTACTTAATGAAGAATTGGGCAAGAATTTGATAAAAAAATTAGTTTTACGATAAAAAAAAGCCGCTCCCCCATCAAAAAACTCAGGGTTAGAGCGACTTTTATATAAGTTAAATAATAACGAAGATTAAAAAATCTCTTTTCCTGCAAAATGAAACTGACTTTCAATCTCCGCATTCTCGTCGCTATCACTTCCATGTACTGCATTTTCTCCAATAGAAGCGGCATATAATTTACGGATAGTACCTTCGGCAGCATCGGCTGGATTTGTTGCTCCAATTAACGTACGAAAATCGTCCACAGCATTGTCTTTTTCCAAAACAGCAGCAACAATAGGACCTCTGGTCATATACTCTACCAACTCACCAAAAAATGGACGCTCGTTATGAACGGCATAAAATGCTTCAGCTTCCGTTCTGGTCATCTGTGTTAGTTTCATAGCAGCAATTTTAAACCCTGCGCCCGTAATTTTTTCTAAAATAGCCCCTACGTTTCCTTTTTCAACGCTATCTGGCTTCAACATGGTAAATGTTCTGTCTGTTCTCATAGTAATTTTGAAATTTGGTGCAAACCTACATTATTTTTTTTGAACTCATATAAAACCTTCAACCTAAAATTGCCGTACATGTTGCTCGTATAAAAAGTTATCCTTCCCTCTAAATTCGAAGGTAATTTGATTTTTTTCAAAATTGAAAAGCAGCACTCCAAAATTGAGTCTTTTAATCACATTACTTATTCGCATGGGATTTCTTTCCGTCGCACCATCAATATAGGTATGGGTAAGACCGCTACTGGTAAAATCTATTAGGGGATAACTAAGACCTGTAATTTCGGTTACAGAAATTTCAGCCATATGTCGGTCTCCGCTGAGCATCACAATATTCTTAGCCTTTGCCCGAGCAAGAGCTTCTTTCATTTTGACAACTTCATTGGGATGATTGCCCCATTTTTCCCAACCGTGCTGATCGTTTAAAAACTGAATACTGGTTACTATCAAAGTGAAATTCGCTGTATCATCTTTCAATTCTTCTTCCAACCAAATCCATTGTTCCTCACCTAAAACTGTTCCTCCATCGGTAGGGTCCCATGCTTCATATCGCATATTTGGCTGATTACTTTTCTTCAAAGAATCCCTAAAAGTTCTGGTATCAAGCAAAATTAATTTGATGCTTCCTTTTGGAGTGCTATACATTTCAGAAGTATACACGCCTTCTCTGGTTCTTCGGACATCGTTCTCTGGCACTTTCAGAAAATCCAATAAAAGTTCTTTGGCGGCTTCTTTGTACTCCCATTCTGCCCCACCGTCACTTTTCCCGAAGTCATGATCATCCCAAGTACCTGTTATTACCGTCTGTTGAGACAAAGTCTGGTAATCTGGATGAGCCCAAACTTTATCATATTCGGTTTTCATTTTTGTCATATCCTCAGTATCTCCGTAAATATTGTCTCCACCCCAAACAAACAAATCGGGTTTATTTGCAATAATGGGTTTCCATAACGGTTGCTCTCTATTCTGATCGTTACAACTGGCAAATACCAATCGAAAATCGTAATTTCCAGTAACGACGATTTCCTTTTTTTCTTTGGAATTATTCTCAACTGGCTTCTCGCAAGAAATGCAACACAGAATTACAACAAACAGGCTCAAGTATTTCATTCTAATTGGGTTTATGGTTGCATCAAATTTACGCAAACCAAGTTTATGTTACGATGAAGAAATTGTATCTTCGCCTCGCTTATGAAAAAAGAGACCGCTTCAATTATTACCAAGTTACTTCAAAGCCCAAAGCGGATTGTTGTAATTGGACATAGAAATCCCGACGGTGATGCTATTGGATCCTGTCTTGGTTTATCTTTTTTCTTGAAACAAAGAGGACATGACGTACAAGTAGTAATGCCCAATGATTTCCCTGAATTTCTAAAATGGCTTCCTGGCTGCAGTTCAATATTAACTTATGATCGCGATGCGAGCAAAGTAAAAGAAAGCATTACCAAGACCGAATTAATTTTCACTTTAGATTTTAACGCATTAAACAGAACAGGAGATCTTGCTGAAGTACTAGAAAAAGCAACGGCCGAGTTTGTGATGATAGATCACCATCAGCAACCAGATTCTTATGCCGTGGCTACCTATAGTGATGTTAGTATGTGTTCGACCGCTCAAATGGTTTTTCATTTTATAGAAACCTTTAATGGATTGAACGAAATCACTCCTGAAATAGCAACCAATTTATACACAGGAATCATGACCGATACGGGGTCATTCCGATTTCCAGCTACTACTTCCATTACACATAGGGTCATTGCGACACTAATTGATTGTGGTGCCAACAATTCAGAAATACATCAAAACATTTACGATACAAATAGCCATAACCGATTAAAACTTTTGGGAGTGGCGTTAAATAATCTAGAAATCCTTTCAGAATACAATACAGCATATATATCCATTTCTCAAGAAGAACTCGATAAAAATCATTTCAGAAAAGGAGATACAGAGGGTTTTGTAAATTATGCGCTGTCAATTAAAGGTATTGTATTTGCCCTCATTTTTATTGAAAGCAAGCAAGAAAACATCACCAAAATTTCTTTCAGAAGTAAAGGAGATTTTTCGGTTAATGAATTTGCTCGAAAACACTTTAACGGAGGAGGGCACACTAATGCTGCAGGGGGACGAAGTGACCAGCCTTTAATGAAAACCATAAACGAATTTATTGCTATATTGCCTCTCTATAAAAATGCCTTAGTTAATGCCTCGTAACCTACTAATTATATGCATACTGGTCTTAGTCACTGTCTCCTGTAAAAGTCCAGAAGCCCGTCGACCCGTAAAAAGCTCTTCAGGGAGTTTTATTACGGAATCGGTAGACCGCAATAAGAAAATTTATGAGCAAGAACGTGCAGAAATTGCAGCCATAATTAAAGAAAATGAGGACAGAAGCTATATTGCTTCAAAAAGTGGTTTTTGGTATTACTATGTTGTGAAAGATAGCACAGTTGGTCAGGTACCAAGATTGGGCGATACTGTTACATTTAAATACGACATCAAAAAATTGAATGGAACTATCATCGTTTCAAAAGAAGAGAATGGTATCCAAAACTACATAATTGATAGAACCAATCAAGAATTAATTTCTGGTATTCGAGATGGCTTAAAGATTATGAAGGTTGGAGAAACGATAACATTTTTATTTCCTTCATACAAAGCCTTTGGTTATTATGGAATTGAAAATAAATTAGGGACCAACGTGCCAATTCAAAGTACGGTGACCCTTGAAACTATACAATCACAAGAAAATTAAAAAAATGAAAAAATTACTAGTTCTATTTCTGTTAGTTACAACAGTGATGATGACATCATGCAAGTCGAAATACCCTAATCTCGACAATGGCCTTTATGCCGAGTTTGTGACCAATAAAGGTACTTTTGTTGCTAAACTTTATAATGAAGCTACTCCCCTTACTGTTGCAAATTTTATTGAGTTAGCTGAAGGGAACCACCCTATGGTAGATTCTGTTTTCAAAGGGAAACCGTTCTATAATAATCTTACTTTCCATCGTGTAATGAAGGACTTTATGATACAAGGTGGTGATCATCTAGGTACTGGTTCTGGAAATCCTGGGTATCGTTTTCCAGATGAATTTGTTGATACATTAAAGCATGACAGGAAAGGACTTCTTTCTATGGCAAATGGCGGCCCTGCTACCAATTCAAGTCAATTTTTTATTACCCTAAAAGAAACCCCTTGGCTGAATGGTTTTCATACAATATTTGGAGAAATTGTAGTGGGTCAAGAAATTGTAGATGCTATTGGCTTAGTTGAAACTGCTGGTGTAAATGCACCTGTGGATCCAGTAATAATCCAAGAAGTAACCATTATTAAAAAAGGAGTTTCAGCACCAAATTTTACAGAAGAAATGGAAAATTTGGAAAACGCCAAAACAGAATTAGTATTAAAACAAGCAAAGTTAGCAGAATCAACTGTGACTGAGCTTAATGCATTAAGACCTGAAGCTGAAACACTAGATTCTGGTTTAGAGGTATACTGGAGACATAAAGGAAAAGGTGTAAAACCAGAAGATGGCAGTAAAATAAGAATAAACTATTCTGGTTTTTTTAATGATGGAAAATTATTAGACACTTCTATTTTAGAAATAGCAGAAAAATACAACAAGGTAGACGCAAAGAGATTAGCACAAGGGCTCTACAGCCCAATGGTTAGTGATTATGGAAAAGAAGCTAAATTAATCCCTGGATTTAAAGAAGGACTAAATTTAATGAGCCTTGGTGATAAGATAGTTATATTTATTCCTTCTCACTTGGCATATGGAGAACAAGGTGCAGGTAGTTTTATACCTCCTAACTCAGATTTAATATTCGAACTTGAATTGGTTGACCTTTTCGAAGAAGAGTAAAACAACTAACTAGTTCAGAATAAAAACCCCTCTAATAATAATGCTAGAGGGGTTTTTCTTTTACTTCTTTGGGATATTCTTTAAAATCTCTATTA
>JAESTG010000088.1 GCA_016763715.1 Flavobacteriaceae bacterium | reverse complement strand
GGTTACCATCTGAAGTAAAAGTATCAGTTTCATAAATGTTTAGTTCTTGTGCGTCATAATTGGCAATTTTTAATTTTAACTTTTCATCTTCTAAAAAGAGCAAATACGTGATGTTTAACTCTTCACTATAATAATTTCCAGTATAGTCTTCCATGTTCAGGGAAGAAAGATCTAATTCCTCTTTTCTCTTCCATATGTTTTCATTTCCATTTTGAAAAACTGTAAGTGATTGAGTATAATCATCTTTAAATTCTGAAAACATAAATTGAATAGAAACGTTGTTTGGTATTTCATAAGTGTTTCCAGAAGTATTAATAATGTTGTAAGAAGAATTATTCCAATTTTGTACGACATGAAGAGAATCATTTTTTACAGTTATTTCTAAAACAATTCCAGCTCGTCTTTCGTAATTGCCAGTTAATTGATTAACGGTAAACTCCTCTACGATATTTGCAGTGTTTGTCTTAATTTCTTTCTTCGGAGATTCTTCTACAAATTTATCTTTCAGTAAAATGTCAGCAATTTGAAAGGACTTACTTGTTGGGTTTGCATCTCCTCTATTTGCCAATATAATTACAGAGAATTTTTCTTCGGGAAAACGCATTAATTGTGCTCGGTAGCCAGCAAGTGATCCACCGTGACTAACTGTTTTTAATCCCTTATAAGTTCCGTTATTCAATGCAAAAGCATAACCACTACTTTCTCCACTATTTAAAAGACCTTCTTCATGCATTTTTTTAATAATATCTTGTCCACCTTTTCCAAGTTTGTTGTTCTAAAAGTTCTGATCCCATAAAAATAAGTCTTCTATATTTGAATATACTCCACCAGAACCAACAAGATCAAATCTCATAATCAAATTGTTAAAACCCTCTTCATTATTTTTCTTTGAATAACTAAAAACGCGATTTTTAATCAGATCAGTGTTATCATCATAAAAAAGCGTATTTCTCATACCTAACGGCTGAAAAATATTTTCATGGGCAAATATTTTTAAGGATTGATCTGCTGCTTTTTCAACTATCATTGCAAGCATGAAATAACGAGAATTACTATATAAATATTTTTCGCCAGGAGAAAAATTTAATTCTTTCTGGCTTTTTATAAGTTCATAGACCTCATCTACATCTGTATTATCGAGATAGTTTCTACCTTTTAAATACATCATGGTTAAATAGTCTCTAACGCCACTTGTATGATGTATAAAATGCCTAATGGTTAGAGGAGTATCGTATTCTGGAAAACCAGGTGGGTATTTTTGAATTCTATCATCTAAATCTAATTTCCCTTGTTCTTCAAGAAGTAAAATGCTAAAAGTCACAAACTGTTTAGAAACAGAACCAATATAGAAAACAGATGATGGAGTTATTTCTATGTCGTGTTCCAAATCGCCAATTCCATATCCTTTAGAATATATCAGCTTTCCATCCTTAATAATTCCTAATGCACAACCAGGTACGTCAGGCTTATTCCATTCTATAAATATGCTGTCTATTGATTGACTTTCTTTAACCTGTCCAAATGAGATTACAGAAAAAGGACAGAGTATTAATAATAGAAAATATTTTCTCATAGTTCTATGTTTTTAATTGGTGCTAACGTATGTATATAGTTACTGGTAACTATATACCTCTTATATGAGGACTAAGATAAGTTGTTTATTTAAATTAAATTTGATTATTCCTACAAACACAAGGAATGTCAAAAACCGGGAATGGCATTAGCATAAATCAGGACTAATATCACTTTCTAAATTGATATAAAATGAATTCTATATAATTAATTGGTGGTGGGTTTTAGTGGTGGGTTTTTACCTTAAAATGTATATATTTGCGCAGCTTTGCATAGAAATGCACAGTTGCTAAAAAGGTGTAAAGCCATAGTAGGCATAGTATATAAAGGACAAGGGGATGTAGCTCAGTTGGCTAGAGCGCTTGACTGGCAGTCAAGAGGTCGTGGGTTCGACTCCCATCTTCTCCACCAGTAAATTAGAAAGTGAACTCTACAAAGGGTTCACTTTTTTGTTTAACAAAAGTGACATTTATCATACTTTAGATTGGCTAAGCATGATATTTTTGAGAGAAATTGTAATCCCATGTGCTCATCTCTTGTATCAAAATATAATGTTCCAGGGCCCAGATATACCAGCTACCCAACTGTTCCCTTGTGGGACGATGCCTCTTTCTCCCTAAAACAATGGAAAGAAACACTAAAACAGAGCTTCCAAGAAAGTAATGAAAAGGAAGGCATAAGCCTTTACATTCATTTACCATTCTGTGAATCGATGTGCACTTTTTGCGGTTGCACCAAACGAATTACTAAAAACCACACAGTTGAAATTCCATACATCAGAGCGGTCATAAAAGAATTACGCCTTTATGCAGAACTTTTTGATAAAAAACCCGTTGTCAATCAACTACATTTCGGTGGCGGGACTCCTACTTTTTTCTCTGCTGAACATTTGGACCGATTGATGTCAGGTATTTTTACGATTGCAAAAAAAACCGAGGAATGTGAACTTAGTTTTGAAGGGCATCCAAATAATACAACCAAAGAGCATTTGAAGACTCTAGCGCAATATGGTTTTAAACGTGTCTGCTATGGAGTACAGGATTATAATAAAGAAGTACAGCAAGCTATTCATCGAATACAGCCTTTTGAAAATGTGCAGAAGGTAACTCAAATGGCACGAGAATTAGGGTACACTTCTGTTGGGCATGACATTATATTTGGACTCCCATTTCAAACACTAAATCATGTGATTTATACCATCACAAAGACCGTTGAATTGCAACCAGATCGTATTGCATTTTATAGTTATGCTCATGTGCCTTGGATAAAAGGTAATGGTCAGCGTGGTTTTAAAAATGAAGATCTCCCTTCAGCTGAAGACAAAAGACTTCAGTATGAAACTGGAAAAGAACTATTAATAAAAGCGGGATATGTTGAAATAGGAATGGATCACTTTGCCTTAAAAACGGATGCTTTATACGAAGCACAATTAAAAGGGAAGATTCATCGAAACTTCATGGGATATAATTCAAGTAAAACACAATTGATGCTTGGCTTAGGTGTTTCAGCTATTAGTGATAGCTGGTATAGTTTTGCTCAAAATGTAAAAGGACTAGAGTCTTATTATAGTCTTATAGAGAATAATATACTACCCATATTTCGGGGTCATATCCTTACAGAAGAAGATCTCGTTATTAGAAAGCATATTCAAAATTTAATGTGTCATTTCGAAACTTCATGGAATCAACCTGATGCTTTGTTTCCAGAATTACCACAAGTGCTTTCAAAGCTTAAGGAACCTGAGAGTGATGGATTAATACATATACATTCAAACGGAATCACTATTACTAAAAAAGGCCGCCCTTTTGTTCGAAATATATGCCTCCCCTTCGATTTACGGTTACAACACAAAACACCAGAAACAAAACTCTTTTCCATGACGGTTTGATGCCCATATGTTCTATTAAGCTTATTGCTAAAAAACCTTGTTACCTGCCATTTCTTGATAAAAATGACCAACGCCTTGGTGCAGCTGAAACGTCGTAGACTAGTAAAAGAGTGGACACAACAACGTGATGTGAGCTACTTTAGTGTTCAAAAAGATAGCTATCAAAAGTGGGAATGGAACCGAATAATGCCCAGCATTAAAAAACGAAAAAGAATTAATGAGTTCCTAGAATTCAACTTTTGGGATGATGGAACAAATTCACTTACTAATCAGGTTTTACTCTATCGAACATGGTATTACGAGAACTGAACTAGAAACAATTTGTAGTGTAAGTGAAAGTTCCATTGAGCGTCTTGAAAAAAATCTTGGTTCAATTTCCAACTTTATTCGATCCAAGCTTACAGTGACAATTACTTCTGAATTACCTTTGCTAACTGGCACCAGCGGGGTCAATCCTGGGTAATCTGTTGAATGCACTAGAATCTATAATGTGTTTAGCACGAACTAAATAGAACCACTAGAAAAGAGGATTGGCTTCGTTCCTCGTGATCCATATATCTCAATCACACTCCGATTTGGAATAAAACCCTATGCCAGCCTGTTTCGGCAATTTTCTTTTGTAAGCTCTTTTTTCACTGGGTTCAAGATTTTGTACCTCCACATCGAAAAAGCCAAGATCTTCATCAGGCTCACCTTTTTGTTTGTCTTGAAACGAGGTGCTCAATCTAAACCTAGCTCCTATACAAGGATAAGTACGCTCCGATTTGTTCTCAATGACACCAATTAGAAACCAATCGGAGTTTATTTGCTTGCTCGAATAGCTCACACCTATGTCTGGCAGAGGTTTCATGCCGATGCTACTTATGGAAATCGGAATGTTGATGCTGTTGGCCCCGCTGTTATCTTCAATCCTTGCTCCCGTGATTCGTGTGGCGACCCAATTTTTATGTCTTAACGCAATAATTAATGGAAATTGAGATTCCTCCACCCAACTGCAGTCGATGGTAAACTTCCCATTGGGCCCTGTTGTTGCCACATTTACTTTTAAGCGTAAAGGCCGCTGTTTACTACTTCTCATATCTCGATATAAATCGACCCAAATAGCTGACAAAGGTTGGTTGGTATCGCTGTCAAATACGAGTCCAGAAATGGAACATTCCTTTTTTTCAATGGGTTGAACAATTTTTTTCTCAGCTGTTTTCTCAAGTACTTTTTCAGGCATTTTCTCCGTTGGATTTTCAATTTGTTTTACAAGTGTATCGATGTCTGAAGTCTCACTCTGTTGCTGTTTTTCTTCTCCTGTTATGGCTGGATCAGGTTTCCATTGCTGATAGCCCAAATAACTGCCAACTGCTATCATAATAATGATAAGAGACATAACTAAAGGATGCTTTAAAACATTAGCTTTTCCTTTTGGTGGCAAAAAGGGCATACTTCGGTTATGCTGAGACTCGGAGTCTTGACTTACAGTTGAAGATGATGGAACGCTTATTAGTATTATTTTGATATCCTCAACCAGTTTCTGAAAACGAGCTGACGCTCCATTCAATTTCCAATCGCTTAAATCGGCTGCCTGAATACTGCGAAATCCAATAGGCGCCTCGACGGCTTCTAAGAGGACGGGAACCAGAATACCACGTTTTGGACCTTCATCGGCTTCCTCAGAAACCCATCGTGACTCAATTGAATGGCTGGACCACACTACAAGCACACAGCGTGCATCCGTTAAGGCCTGGCCAACATAACTGCGCCAGGTTTTGCCAGCTGGAATATGCCGATCCCAAAAGACTGACCAGCCTTGTTGTTCCAGAGCTGAGACAAGCGGCTGAATGCGTGCTCTGTCTTGACTGCTATAACTTATAAATAGATCAACCATTTTAAAATTAGCTTTAACGTTGTTTTATGCTTAACACGCATCCACGGACACGATTGTGGTTCTGTCGCATCTGTGAAAAAAGGATCACTTTTTAACCAAAAAATAATTAAGGTAAAATCACAAAGTGTTGATATTCAATACCACGTTGTTTTTAAGATTAACGTAGTTTAGGTTTATAATGACTAAAAGTAGTTTAAACTTGAAACACAATCAAGAAGGGAAACCCTGTTTTTCATAAGTATTTTCCCTTATTCAAAAGTGTTTGCAATTGAGGGTATAACCCCTCTAAATACATCTTCATAAAACTGACGGTTTGATGCATTTTATACCCACACACTAAAAGATTTGAAAACTAATTCTCTTCTTTTTCTTCTTCCTGTTCGTTCTTTTTTTTATCTCCATTCATTAAGCTCAGAACTACTAGGACAAGAACCACGCAAAATACTGCAAAAACGCCAATTAAGACTGTTCCCATGCCCCAATCTACTAGGGGTATTATATTTGAAATCATACTATTATTATTTTATTTTTGATTGAACTTGTAAATTACTTGGATGACATTCATAATTAGTTTCTACAGTGCTTCCTGTCATAGCTTTAGGAGATAAATAGGGAATTCCAAGACCCATACCTCTCATCACGAACAAACACCCCATTAATACCACAAATACAGGTATTGCTTGACGAATATGTTGACGTACCTTACCACTCACAAAATTCCCGAAGTAAACAACAACAGTCATTAAAGGAATGGTTCCTAACCCAAAAAAAGCCATGTACAAACTTCCTTCCAATGCTGTTCCACTTGCAATAGCGCCAAAAACAGCCATATAAACCAATCCGCAAGGCAAAAACCCATTTAAAAACCCTATAGTTAAAAAGGCATCTGGAGTTTTCTTTCGCAACGCAGCCCCTAAAGAGCTTTTGACCTTTGAAATAACTCTAAACAACGGCTTCGAAAAATTATACTTATTAAAAATCTTAGACGGTATCAAAACAACCAAAATCATGAGTACCCCAATAGCAATAGAGAGCTGTTGTTGTATACCAAACAAGTGAAGCCCTTTCCCTATAGTGCCAAACAACAGGCCGATACTAGAATAGGCCAATATCCTTCCGAAGTGATATAAAAAAATTTGTGTTATTTTTTTAAAATTATTGTTTCTATCTACTGGAAGTAATAAGGCAATAGGCCCACACATTCCCACACAGTGGAAGCTTCCTAAAAGCCCAAATATGAGTGCTGTATATAACATGTATCAATAAAAAATTTCCTTTTTATAGAGGTGTTTTTCTCCTTGATATTCCATTTCGATTGTGATGTTCCAGCGACCGTCCAACAAGCGTTCGTCAGGTATGAGCAAATTTGATCCGGATAGGACTATGGGAAGGTCGAAATCCAGTTGCTCATTGGACGGTCTGTATAGGAACACCGTGCCTGTTAGGTCTGCAAGATTCATTTCTTTTGGGAACTGAATAGTCCAACCTTCTTTTATTCTTTCCCCAGTAACACTTGAGGCAAAAACCTGAAAATTCTTTTCAGCATCTATCTCTTCTTGATAAACCATCTCCCTTTTATAATAATCTTCTGTGACTAAGTCGTGCTTGTACTTTTCTTCGGTACTCATTTTTATTACAAAAAACATAATGAAACTCATAAAAAGTATCATTACAATAACCAATCCAGTTCCCCAGTTTATCTTCATAATTCAATCATTTATAACTCCTTGGTCCTAAGAAAGCAGTCGTAGTGGTTTCTATTAATGTGGAATCACTAAAAACCCCAATCTCCAACCTATCTTTGTCACCATTTAAAGCGCTACTATTTATTTCTATAAATAACGTTCCCTCGGCCAATCCTTGCATAGCTACATTAAACTCTTCGTGCGAAACTACTTTGATAGTTCCTTTGTGAGACATCAATTCAAAATGTACATTTTCAATTTCTTCTGAAGTTTTATTAACCAATTTAAAAGTATACACATTGCTAATAATGTTATTCTCCTTGTGCTCATATAACTGTCCCGGCAAACGAAGAATATGAGCCTCTACATCATTCCGAAGAAACAACATCCCTATGAGTACAGCAATCAAGATTCCCAACACTACACTATATCCTTTCAAACGAGGTCCAAATACAAATTTGGTTTTCTTCTCGATATTTTCTTCACTGGCGTAACGAATAAGCCCCTTAGGAAGATTTACCGCTTCCATCATAGAATCACAGGCATCAATACAGGCCGTACAATTCACACATTCCAGTTGGGTTCCATGTCTAATGTCTATTCCAGTTGGACACACATGTACACACTGAAAACAATCAATACAATCTCCTTTACCACTAGCTGGACGGTCTTCATTTTTTTTAAACTTAGCCCTTCCTGCTTCCTTTTCACCACGTTTATAATCGTAAGCAACTATTATCGATTTTGTGTCCAATAATACGCCTTGCAAACGACCATACGGACATGCAATAATACACACCTGTTCTCTAAACCAAGCAAATATAAAATAGAATACTCCCGTAAAAATTAGCAATGAAATTAGAGTTCTTCCATTATTCATTGGGCCATCTACGATATATCGTATGAGTTGATCACTTCCAATTAAATAGGCAAGAAAAACGTTAGCAATCAAAAAAGAGATCACAAAGAATACTATCCATTTAAGCACCCGTTTTTTAATCTTCTCTGCATTCCAAGGCATTTTCTTTAGTCGAATTTGCTTTCCTCTATCACCATCAATCCAATATTCTATTCTTCGGAATACCATTTCCATAAAAATAGTTTGCGGACAAATCCAACCACAGAAAATTCGCCCAAAGGCTACCGTAAAAAAGATGACAAACACGACCCCAATAATCATCATGATTACAAAAAGGTGTAAATCTTGAGGCCAAAAAGGAAAACCAAATATATTAAATCGGCGTTCCAAGACATTGAACATCAAAAACTGATTCCCTCCTATTTTTATAAAGGGTGCAGAAAACAAAAATACCAACAGAAAATAACTCACATACTTCCTGTAAGTGTAGAATTTACCTGAAGGTTTCTTCGGAAATATCCACGATCTCTTCCCTTCGGCATCTACCGTAGCAATACTATCTCGAAAGGTTTCGTTATCTGGCGTTTGCAATGTGTTTCTCTTAAAATTATTGGTTTTCGTTTTCCATGTTAATTATGGTATCTGTCTGCTCAACTTTAACTTCAGTATTGACACTCTCCTTAGGCACTTCAGAATCATCGACCCAAACATCACCTTCGGGTGCTTTAGGTTCAGCAGGGGTTGTTCCTTGAAACGTAAGTAGGTAACTACCCACTTGTGCAATTTCGCTTGGTTTGAATTCAGCTCTCCAAGAAATCATTCCCTTTCCATCACGTCCTCCTTCAGAAATGGTATTAAAGACATTTTTTATTCCACCACCCAAAATCCAATAAGTATCAGTTAAGTTCGGGCCAATACCTCCACCACCATCTGCCTTATGACAAGCAACACAGTCTTGTTCGAAAATAGCCTTCCCTGCATTAATATCGGAAGCATCCGTTAACAATATCACAGAGTTTACATCTACTAAATCTTTAGCCGTTTTTCTATATTCTTCAATCTCTAATTTTGCTTCTGCCACGGCAGCTTCGTATTCTTCATCTTGATTGTAATCACCTATAACTTCAAAGCGCACCAAATAAACGACAGCAAATACGATGGTGGCATAGAACATATAGACCCACCATGGAGGTAAATTGTTATCCAATTCCTTGATACCATCATAATTGTGGTCCAAAACGATTTCCTGTTCTTCTTCCATTGGCTTACTCCCAAGAAGATCTTCATACTTTTCTTTAACCCAAGAGAATCTATTTTGTTCCTGCAAAACTGTATGTTCCAAATACTTAGCTTGGGCTTCTGGCTTGAGCGATTTGAACAGTACAGCTTGCAATGCTGAAATGCATAATTCGCCTGCAATCATAAGCAAACCTAGGACGGCAATAGTACCCCAAAACCAAAATTCAGAAAACGCTTTCGTAGGATGCTCCGTGTCTGCCACATAGGCTAAAAACAGACTAGCAATTGTTAAAAAAACTAGGACGCGTATGTAAGATGCTACTGTTCTCATGATAAGTCTTGGTTAGGGTTAAACTCGTCTTCCAAGGGGATATTACTAACCTTTTTGATATAGTCCTTCTTCGCTGTTAATACCCACCAGAATAGGGCTGCAAAAAAGATAAAGAATATCAATAGTGATATCATGGGATAGATTTGCACTCCCTCAATATTTTCTAAATTTCCTTTTATAAATTTCAACATGTCTATTCAGTTTTAACGTTAGATACTTCGAGTATGTCTTTAACCTTTATATCGGTCCCCAAGCGTTGCAAATAAGCAATCACAGCGACTACTTCTCTATGGCGCATTTCAATAAAATCTTCACCATTTTCTGCGGCGTATTTCTTATCAGCTTCATAGGTTTTTGCAAAGTCGGGATCATTATAAAGGTTCATCTCAATTTGAGTCCCTTGTTCCTCCATCCATTCTTGTGCTCTGTCAATTTCCTCTTGTGTATATGGAACTCCAAGCGTTACCATAGCTTCCATTTTTGTCTCAGTTATAGAAGTGTCCAATTCATTTCTGATGAGCCATTTATAAGCTGGCATGATAGATCCAGACGAGGTGCTTTGTGGGTCATAAAAATGATTTAAATGCCAATTGTCCGAATACTTTCCACCTATCCTATGCAAATCGGGACCGGTACGTTTACTTCCCCATAAAAACGGGTGATCATACACAAATTCTCCAGCCTTAGAATACTCTCCATATCTTGCTACCTCACTTCTAAAGGGTCGTACCATCTGTGAATGACAAGAAACACAACCTTCCCTAATGTAGATATCCCGTCCCTCTAGTTCTAGAGGAGTGTAGGGTTTTACACTTGAAATTCTGGGTATGTAATCATCAACAATAAGTGAAGGGATAATTTGCACCAT